>JAYWGD010000458.1:0-4483 GCA_043778435.1 Myxococcales bacterium
GTTGGTCGGTGTAGGCACTGTGACTTTGCCTCCGCCAAAAGAAGGCCCAATCTTCGGTCCTGTCGCAACGGGCGGATTTGGCATCAACACGGGGGTCGAGGCTTTGGGCGGGACCGGCGTCAACACTTTGCCACCGGCCCCTGGTTTTGCGGGCTTGACGACGAAGGCCGAAGGGAGCGGCGCCACCGCGACGACCTCGCCCAATGAGGGCAGCGCCGTCTCTTCGTGAGCTGGCGCTGTGGGCTCAGAGGTGGGCGGCACCGTGGGTTGGGAGGTCGTGACAGGCGCCACCACCGGCGACGGAACGGCGGCCACAGGTGCGGGTGTGGAAGTGCTGTGCGTGAGCGCGTAGCCGCCCCCCCCGAGAGCAAGAACGCCCGCTCCAAGCAGCGCGAACAACGCAACGCTGTGGCTCGACTTGGCCGGACTCGCGCCCGTTGGGGGAGGAGCCGGAACATAAGGCGCAATGACGGGCGCGACCGCCACCGGATTCGGGGTCAACGCCTGGGCAAGCTGCGGACCCGTTGCATCCATCACCGGCATTGCAAGCTCGGTACGTGCAGGTTGCGCGCCAGTACGTGCACCTTGCATGCTTCCCATTGGCCCGTTGAATCCCCGTGCAAGCGAGATGTCGAACTCCTGCACCGTGTCGAAACGCGCGGCCGGGTCTTTGGCAAGCGAATGCATCACCGCCTCTCGCGCGCCCATAGGAATTGAAGAGGCAACCGGCGTCGCATCGATAGACTTGGGCTGCGCCGTCATGTGCTGCGTGGCCCATTCCCAGGCCGTGTTGGCCATAAACGGCAATTCACCTGTCAGCATCTGATAGGCGACGATACCGAGCGAGTAGATGTCACTCCGGGCGTCGATGGGCTTGCCCGTAAACTGCTCCGGGCTCATGTAAGGCGGCGTACCGACCACGGTGCCTTGCTGCGTGAGTTTGGCCTCGTTGGGATCGGTTTCACTGGAGCGCTTGGCAATTCCAAAGTCGAGCACCTTGACCCAATCAGCCTGGCCCGCCTTTTCGCAGAGCACAATATTTTCGGGTTTGAGGTCTCGATGCACAATGCCGCGCTTGTGTGCCTCTTCGAGAGAGCCACAGATCTGGTGCAGCACGTGGGCGGCGCGCATAGGCGCAAGCGGACCCTCTTGTTCGATCACATCGGCCAGCGATTTGCCACTCACGAATTCCATCACGATGTACAGCGTTCCATCGGTGGTGGTGCCGAAGTCGAACACTTGAATGGTGTTCGGATGCTCGAGCTCCGCCACGATGCTGCATTCACGCATGAAGCGTGCACGGATTTTCTCGTCGTGCGAGAGATGCGTATGCAAGGTCTTGATGGCCACCTTGCGAACACTGGACCCCATGCTCTGTTCACCGAGGTAGACACAGCCCATGCCGCCTTCACCAAGTTGACGAACGATTTGGTATTTGTCCGCAAACTTGGTTCCGACCAAAGGGTCGACGGCGGATTCGTGGCTCGCTTCGGTCATGATCGTTTGGCTTCCTTGAGGTGCGTGATTCTTTCACGTTTGGGCCGCGCTGTGAACTTTCACGGGAGAGGCAGCTTGAGCGCCACTTATGCTGTTTTTTCCCAACATTTCCTACCAGACACGGCCTCTCTTGCCAGTGTGTCCGCACGCTCGTTGCCCGGATGGCCCGCGTGGCCCTTCACATAACGCAGCTCCACCGGTCGACCTTTCAGTGCCGCGCGAATGCTTGCAATGAGCTCCAGGTTGGCTTTGGCCTTCCAGCCTTTTTGCAGCACGCCGATGGCGTATTGGCTGTCGGTGTAGACAACCAGAGATTTGCTCGCGGGCACCATCTGCAACGCTCTGAGCACACCGGTAAGCTCGCCCACATTGTTGGTCGCTACACCCAAGTAGTCCACGGACTCTACCGCGGTACCATCCGTGTATTCCACACGCACACCGCAGCCTGCAGGTCCCGGATTGCCAGAGCATGCGCCGTCTGTGTAAGCCGTGGCGTCGGCCGTGCCGAGCTTGGCCGTGCTCGCTTTGGGGCCGCTTCCAGACTTGACGCTGTCGTCTCCAAAGCCTCCGGCGAAATCTGCGTCGGGCAAGAGCTCGGAATCCCCAAGCTGCACATTGGCAAATGTTGCAGAGTACACCTTGCTTGCGCCCTTGGCATAGCGCACGTGGGCACGCCCTGCTTCTGGCGCCAAAGCTCCCTCAGAGTCGACTTTGACATACACGGATTTGTCACGAAGCGTGGCGCAGCGAAACGGCATGGAGAGGAATCTACCCTGAAACACGGGGACTGCGCGACACGGGACTTGCACGTTTGGGGTAGGGACAAGCATAACACCGCCCGCTGCCCATGCTCATTCCCCTTCGACGCGCCGTCACTGTCATGCCCCTCGGGCTTCGCGTCGCGGCCGTGATGTACCTGTGCCTGCGATTGCCTTTGCTGCTGCTCGTCGCCGCCGTTTTCAACCACCCGCCGTACGGGCTCGGTCAGACCGGCATGCCCGCGCACGAGCCCTCCTTTGCCGACGCCTGGCTGCGATGGGATTCAGGCTGGTACTTGCGCATCGCCGAGCAGGGCTACGACTACATCGTTCCGCACGCTGAGGATTGCCAGTCTTCGGTCGCGTTTTACCCTCTTTACCCATTGCTTGCACGCGCGCTTTCATGGTCCGGGATGTCGACGGGCGCATCCATGCTGTGCGTCGCCAATGCAGCTACCCTTCTCGGGCTCTGGGGATTGCATGCACTATGCACAATGTTTGTCTCTCCCACCGCCGCACGCAACGCGGTGGCTTTGGCGCTCTTGTTGCCGGGCTCGCTCTTCTTTACGGCCGGATACTCTGAAGGGGTATTTCTCTGCGTCGCAGCATGGGCGTGTGTTTTTTTCGAGCGCCGCGCTCTGAGACCATTGGCTTTGTGCACGGCCCTGGCAGTGGTCTCGCGTTCGCACGGCATCATGCTCGCAGGCGCACTCGGACTTGGCGCATTGCTCGCGCATGATGTGCGTCGTATGGCGGCGATCACGCTCGGCGGCACCGTGTCGCTCACCGCCCATCTTGGGTACCAGTGGCGTACGTTCGGCGAGCCGCTCGCGTTCATCAAAGCGCGCGCGTGTTGGGGCGTCTCCGAGGGCCGCGCCGTCGCGCGCCTTTCCGACTATGCCGCTCACGCCTGGCGAGACGCGCTGCGGGCCGATGTACCCGCCTTTTTGGATCTGGCATCAGCTCTTTGGCTGCTCGTTTCAGGGATGCTTGTATGGCGCCGCTTTGGGGCTCGCTACGGGCTATTTGTCTTGAGCATTTTGGCCACCATGCTTCAGGCCGGCCAGCTTTGGGGCATGGGCCGCATCGCCATCTCGGCGTTTCCCGCGTTCATGTGGTTGGGCGAATGGACGGCTTCGGGCTCACGCTGGCGCACACGCCTTCTACTTGCATCATGCACGGTTCTGCTTTTTGACGTCGCGGCTCGCTTTGTTCACGGAAGCTGGGTGGCGTAGGCATTGCGCGCAGCATGTTGTGCTTGTGCCCGACTCGGCTCCGCTACGGCGAGCGCCACACATAGCGAGCCAATCACATTGTAATATTCATTGCAGAATGCATGTGTACTAAACAGGTAGAGCGAGAAGTGAGTCGCGCCCACCAGCAGCGCAAAGCCGACCGGCGACCGAGGAGCAAACCGCAAGCCTAGCCCTGCGACCACGGCCGCAACCCCAATGCCCGTCCACTTGGAAAGATGCGCGACGCCCGTGTTTGCGAGCAAAGCAAGCACGCCCAGGCTGTCAGTGCGAAACATCTCTCGAATGTTGAGCACGCTGTTCACAAAGGCCCGCACATCCCACAGCGCCAAGGGCAGCGTCACCGCCAGCCCCACGGCCGCCACCTTGACATAAAAAACAATCACTTGCCGCCACGACCACGGCCGCGGCAACAGCAGCAACAAGGCGGGCGCGCCGATAAACATGTGCTGCTTCACGCAGCAGTACAAGCCCGCTGCAATATACAGGTACTTCGGCGCGCGAATGGCAGTGTAGACAACGAGCGCCGTGAGCATCACCACAAACGGATCCGTCCACGCGCGATGCGCGACAAAGAAGGTGCGCGGCGTAAACAAGAGGAGCAATGCCGCAAGCGCAGCCTGAGTGCTTGGGCGTGCACGCGCCATCAGCAACGCAGAAACACCCATGGCGGCCATGGTCGAGAATCGCGTATCGCCCAGCAAATACCCTGGCAAACACAGAAGCAAGGTCAGCGGCGGATAGACAAAACCAAACATCAACCTCCCGCCCACAGACACCCCAGGTGGAAAGAACACCGACGTGCCGTGATAAGGATCGGCAAAGGTGATGCCGAACGGATTCACTCCGGCAACCAATGCCTGGGCGGCCTCCATCTCCACATTCCAAACGTCGATGCTGGGGTTCGACACCAAGTGCACCACCATCGCTCCAATCACCAAGTGCGCGGCCACGGCCACATAGGTGCAACCCGCT
>JAYWGD010000459.1:0-1616 GCA_043778435.1 Myxococcales bacterium
TCGACCATGGCCTCGAAGTACTCGTTCAGCCAAGCCACCATGGCGGCGGCCGAGGTGCGCTCGGTCAACGATGTGAAGCCTCGGATGTCGCTGTTGAGCACGGCGCAACGTGCAATTTGCACGCCGCCTGCTTTCACTTCCAAAGCACCGGATCGTACGCGTTCGGCAAGGTTGGGCGACAAGGTGCGCGCGAATCGTTCACGCGCGAGAATCTCTTGAGCGACACGATGTGTGAGCCGCACGTTTGCAACAAACATCGCCGCTTGGTGGCCGAGTGTGGCCGCGACGAGCAAGTCTTGATGCCGAAACTGGCCCAGCGATTGTGCATCGAGCCACACTGCACCAACGACTTCGCCCTCATGCACCAAGGGCACCACGATGGCGCTGCGAATGGCATTGAGGATCATCGATCGGCCGCGCGATGCACCAAAGTCTTGCGCAGCATCATGGGTGAGGACTGCAGCCTTTTCGCGCACAACGTGGTCCAGAATGGTGGTGGATACATCGATTTGCGCTGGTTTGCCGTCGATGCCAAGGCCTACCTCAGGGGCGAGTACGCCTTGTGCATTTTTAAGCAAAATTACGCCGCGGTCGGCTTGGACATGCGTGAGTAATGCACGTAAAAGTTTGGACAGCAACTTGTGCAAGTCGGGCTCCGCGGACAGATCGTTGGAGAGCTCGACCGCAAACCGCAATCGCTCATAATCAGCGGCCAGGCGTACAGGGTCTGCGCTCAAACTCGCGGCACTCGCAAACGCATGCACCACATCGATTTGCGTCCCGATATCGGGCACCGTGGTGGAAACGCCTCGTGCCGGCCGCACGGGCGACGAGACGGGAGTGGCTTCGTCGTACGTGATTCTTACAGCGCCAAGGGCAATAACATCCCCAGAACGAAGCGCAATGCGCTCATGACACGCGACACCGTTGACGAAGGTTCCGTTAAGGCTCCCGAGATCAACGAGCGCGTAGCCCTGGCCATCGGGTTCCAAAAGAAAATGTTCCTTCGACACATTGCGATCGAGCACTTGCAAACCGCAGTCGGGATGACGGCCGACACGGATAACGCCCACGAGTCGTCGGGTTTCTTCGCGGGTTTCGGAGCGAATGTGCAGTACGGGCATCGGCGGGTGAGGGCTCGTGGGAGAAGAAACTGATCAGTACCCCATTTGCATGGCTTGTTGGCGTAAAGTCCGTTGCCAACGCGATGACCAAAGCACCTGCTCCTCGGCAAAGCCCTTCCGTGGCCAAAAAGAACAGCACCAAGCGCCGCTCTCACGCCAAGTCAGGAGCAAAGCCGGTGACGGTGCCTCGTTCGCATAGCCAAGAGTCGCCGCAGTCTTTGGCGCGTGAGCTCACCCGTGTGCCGGCTCATCTCGTTCATTTTGAGACGCCTACATCATGGCTGTCACACGAAGGCCAGGCGGGCTCGGCAACCTTGCTGCAAGTGACGGGCGAGCATTCGCTTCGCGCGCTTCGGCTTGGGCTCACGACGCGCGGGCGCGGGTTCCACGTGTTCGTTTCAACCCCGGACGATGTGCGTGTGGTGGACGACATCGTTGCTGAAGCGCGCGAAGTGCTTGCCGCAAAAGCCCCGGCTGACGACGTGATTTACG
>JAYWGD010000460.1:0-1615 GCA_043778435.1 Myxococcales bacterium
TTTTGGCAACGCCTTCACCTTTGCAGCTCAACTTCACCTCAGCGAGTGGTGCGGCGGATGCGCGCACCAAGCCAGGGCGCCCTTCGGCTTCCCACTTGGCCCGCACCTTGTCGAAAACAACGCGAAACCGTGGAGATTCACTGGCGGGGAGACGAAACTCGGAAGACAACACCAACAGGGCACGAAAAGCACTTTCGGACTCGTCGTCCTTACGCAGCAGAATGTAGTTCTGTGCCATAAGCTTGTAGAGTGCAATCTTCTCGTTCACAGGCGAACCCGGGCGGACGAGAGCCGCGGACAGCACTTGGATGGATTCCTCGTAGCGCTGGTCGTCATACATCGCCGTCGCCCTAGAAAGCAGCGAGTTGGTTTGCGTGCGCGCAGGCTCGTCAGCACTGGCGACAGGCGGCGGAAATCCTGCGTTGACCACTGCAGCGATCAAACCACAATGAAGAAGTTTCTGAGCGTTCACGTTCGTTGACTCCGCGCCGGAACGTACACGCGTTTGGCCTTTGCATGGAGCAATTGTTCTTGTCGTCTTGCGGGCTCAAAAGGGCGTTGACCGTGCTCCAGCACGAGTCCTGTGAGCTGTCCGCCATAGACGCAGCCCGTGTCGAGGCCGGTGGCGTGTGCGTGCAGTTGCAAACCCTCGGCGGCATGATGGCCAAAGACGATGTGAGGCTCTTGGTCGTACTCTGCCGCCCAAGATCTCGATGAGGTGCCTACCGTTCTGATGTTCATCAAAGTGAACGGAGTCTGGCGCAAGAATTCGGTCTCTGTTGGGTCGACGCCTGCATGTACAACCCGCACCTGATGCTCGGGGAAATCCATCCAGAGCGGGGTTTGCCCGAGCCACTCCCACTCTTCGGCCGAGAGGGCACGGGCCACCTCAAGATGGGTCGCGTGCATCTTGATCTGCTCCGGCGTTGCACGCCATTGCAGCAACCGCTCTTCATGATTTCCGCGAATCACGATTGCACCCAAATCACGTGCGCGCCGAATCACGCCTATTGATTCGGGACCGCGTGCGATCAGATCTCCTACGTGCACAATGCAATCATTGGACGACGGGGCGAAGCGTGCAACGAGTTCGTCGTACTCCTGCAAGCAGCCATGCACATCCCCGACAAACATCGTGCGCGTCATCGCGAGGTCTAGGCTTTCGCTTTCATGTTCGCAGCACGGGAGAGAAAGAGCTCCACGCTTCGCATGCTCGCCTCATCATCAAACCATTGGCCGGATGCACGCGCGCGACGGGCTTGTTGCTGAAAGGCATCCACTCGCTTCTGCGCCTCGGGTGCAGCTTGACCAAAGTAGTTGAGATTGGCGCCATGTCGGCTGACGAGTTGAGCGGGGTGCACATCCCAACCCTGATAAAAACCAAGCGAAATGCCTCTGGTGATGTCACGAGCGTGCTGGCTCCATGAATCATGCATTGCACGCTGATTCGCGCTCTTCTCTTCATTGCTGAGCGCTTCGCTGCGATGGGGTTCCACCGGCACCATGAGTGTCACGCCATCCACGGTATCGACCGAGGTGCCCACGCAAGCGACACGCATCGCCGTGCGCGCAGCATTGCAATAGGGGTGAGCGAGCGTTGCCGCAGTGTGCGGCA
>JAYWGD010000461.1:0-1614 GCA_043778435.1 Myxococcales bacterium
CCAACACGGAGGCCATTGTGGGCTTGCATCCGTCGCTCGTCGTGGGGGATGCCGCCGTTGCTGCTCGCGGGCTCGGAACGCAGCTCTCAGGGCTGGGAATCGCCAGCTATTTTTCTTCGTCGGAATCGGTCAGCGATGTGCGGCATGGGCTGTTGGGATTGGGAGAACGGCTGGGGCGCGCCGCCGAAGCCAAGGCGTTGGTACGGCAGTTGGAAGACGACTTGGCACACCTGGTGGACCCAAGTGGGTCTCCCGCGCGTGTGCTTGTCTTGGTGCAGGTTGCACCGATCTTCGCAGTGGGACCCAAAAGCTACTTGGGCGAGCTGTTGGCGCTCGCGGGCGGCGCCAATGTGCTGCGTGAGGGTGCTTATCCCCAACTAAGTTTGGAGTCGCTCTTGGGTCTTGCGCCTGATGTGATCGTGTTGGCGCACGGCGCGCACGAACCGCCACTTTTGCTTCCTCATGGCGCACCCGGTTGGAGTCAAATGGCGGCGGTGAAGAAGAGTGCAATATGCACAGTCGGTAGCGATGCTCTGATGCGTCCTGGTCCACGCATGGCAGAAGGGGCGAAGGCCCTGCAGCAGTGTTTGACGAGCCTAAAGACTGGGCGATAGCGTGCTTGCGTGCGCCAGCTGTGTGACGACACCTGGGCCGTTGTAAACAAGTGCGGTGTACACTTGAATCAGATCTGCACCTGCTTCACGCAATTGGACCACATGCTCAGGAGTGCTCACACCGCCTACACCGATGAGCAACTTGTCACCGCCCAAGACGCGCCTGGCAAGAGATACGCGTGCGGCCGTTCGCGCAAACAACACTGGGCCGCTTAGGCCTCCTGCTCCCATGCGCGCAACGTCTTCAGCGGGCGTGTTTAGTCCGCCACGATGGAGCGTGGTATTGCTGCAAACTGCACCAGAAAGACCCGCACTCATCGCCACTTTGAGCGAGGCCTCGGCATCCGCATCGGAGAGATCAGGCGCGAGCTTGACGAGCACGGGGCAGGCGGCCGTGTTGGCCCGCATCACGGCGTCAAACACTGCGCGCGCGGCCTCAGCATGTTGCAGTGCGCGTAGGCCGGCGGTGTTGGGGGAAGAGACATTGATCACCAAAAAATCTCCATGCATGCAAACTGCATGCATGGAGGCTGCGTAGTCTGCCGCCACGGCCTCAAGATCGTTGGCGTCGACGACACGCGACTTGCCGATGGAGATACCTATTGGCACTTCGCGAGCTGCGCTGCGTATACGCGCCGCAAGCGCCTCGGCCCCGGCATTGGGAAACCCCATGCGATTGATGAGTGCCCGGTCGCGCGGCAGTCGAAACATATTGGGTGAGGGGTTGGCCGCTTGCGCGTGCGCGGTGACGGTTCCAAGCTCCAAGAAGCCAAAGCCCATGGCTGTGAGTGCGGGCACTGCGCGCGCATTTTTGTCGAGCCCAGCTGCAAGCCCGATGCGGTTTGCAAAGTGCAAACCCGCAAAGGTGAAGGGGTCATACTCCTTGCGCCCATACACTGCGTTCATCAGTGCAAGCAGAGGCGGCGATTCCGATGCGAGTTCGAGCGCGGCCATGCCGAGCTCGTGGGCGAGCATATCCGCAAAAATGTTTGGGTTTAAA
>JAYWGD010000462.1:0-15547 GCA_043778435.1 Myxococcales bacterium
CTTGGACGGCTTGCCTCCGGCGCGGCGCGGCGAATTGCAGATCAGCGTGACCTTCGAGCTCGATAGCGATGGCGCGCTTAACGTGCGCGCGACGGACAGCATCAGTGGACGAGAGACTCGAGCCGCCATGCGCTTGTCGGGCGTCTTCAATGCGGACAGTGACGTGCAGCAGATGTTGGATCGTCAAGGTGCTGTCGCTGTAACGGGATGAAAAGCCCTTTGAGGACCCTCCCGTTTTCCTTGATGTTCAACGCCTGATTGGTTAAGATTGAGACTTCGTTGGTGGTCGTAGCTCAGTTGGTAGAGCGCCGGATTGTGATTCCGGCTGTCGCGGGTTCAAGCCCCGTCGATCACCCTAAATCTTATTTCTTTTGTCATGCAGGCCGCTCGTTGGCGGCCTTAGCCAAGAGAAATCATGCTTGCTCCAAAGCGAAACGTTGACCTTTACTCAAGGCATCGCGGACAATAGTGTGAAGATGTCCGCAGCGAACAAGCCTTTGGTTTTGGTGGTCGATGATGAGCCCGCGATGCGTGAGCTTTTGGCGCTGCACTTGCTGCGTATGGAGGATCCAAAGGTTGATGTTATCTTCGCCGAAAACGGGGACGATGCTTGGCGGCTGTCTCTTAAAAAGCTGCCTGATCTTGTGATCCTCGATGTCATGCTTCCAGAGAGCATGAGCGGTTGGGACGTGTGCAAAGCTATCCGCGAGGACAAGGCACGCTTCAATCATACGGGTGTGATCATGCTCACGGGCATTGGTGAGACACTGAACGCCCTGACGAGTCCTCTGTTTGGCGCCGACGCTTACATCAACAAATCTGAGTTCAGCGCTGCAGACTTTGAGGCTCTGGTGCGCGAGACGCTGAACAAGCGCTCGGGGGTGTCGATTTCGGTACGTGTACCCGACTCAGTGAAAAAGCCATCTGCCAAGAAGCCTGCAGCCGCCAAGAAGCCCGCGGCGAAAAAGCCAGCTTCGAAAAAAGCCTAGAGGCCATCATCGCCTTGCTTCTCATTGCTGGAGAAGCGGAGTAGCGAGGAACCCATGCGTTCGACCTCTTTTGGCGTTGTGGTTCTCTCCTTGGCGGCGGTCACAGGGTACGGCTGCGGTTCCACCGACAACGCCGCGCAGCCGCCAGCGTCCGGCGCCGCCGACGCACAACCCGTCAGACCGTCGGATACTGGCGCAGACACCGTCGACGCAGGTGGAACGCTCACCGCCGACGCCGAAGCGCCCGTGAAGCTGACGCCCTCGATTCTCGTTGCAGACACCAACCGCAACGGCGCCGTCGAAGATGAGGACGCGACAGAGGTTGCCGATCGGGGCACTTGGGATGCCGCGCATGGGGCGGTCTTTTTGGCCAACCTCGACGACGACCTCAAAGCCTGCAAGTACACCGGTTCCGTGACGGACGCGCAGTTGAATGCCTGCAACGATGCCGCCGACGAAGTTGTCAATGGTGCCGATGACCTTTTGGATCTTGCAGAAATTCACCTGACCGCATGGAAAAATATTCCCGAAGGTGCAAGTGCGACCCTGTCCGTAGATGCCAAATCTGCAGGCAAAGTGCGCCTTTTTAAGAAGGCTGGCACGGCTTACGAGGTGCTCGATTTGTCGTCTCCGTTTGCCGCAGATGAGTTGCGTGCAGGTGTCGAGCTCCGCATCGAAGGCAAGGACATCATCCGTGATTCCGATGTGTGGGATGGCACTGTCGATCTGCGGTTAAATTTCTCGGTGGCCGGCGCAGAAGTTGCACCGGATTTGTTGCGGATGCGGATGGCGCCTCTCGTTTCGCCACATCACCTTGATGAGCCTACGGCAATGTTTGCATCCGTCGATGGCGGGAGTCTTTCTACCGCTTTTCTGAAAGCTCTCAGTGCGGTCGCTGCTGCCGTGCCCGGCAAGGGTGTGCCTGCGGCCATTGGTTTGCCTTCGTCAGGAGACATCTGGACCCAAGACTATTGGGATCCCGCATACACCTCGATGCCTGCCAAAAACGGAGAAGTGCACGCATTGCGGCTCAACTATCGCTCTGCCAACTTCGGTCAAGTCTGGAGCCAAACCTCGCGCGCGGCGTTTCGCCCAGGTGGCCGTGCCGCATACAGTTTGCGTGGCAAAGATGTGGGCGTCGTCGTCGCTTACGACCCCAACCATCCTGATGAGATGGACTCGGAAAACTCCTTCGGAAACATGGAGACCATTCCGCCGTACACCAACGGACAAGCGCAATTTCCGCTCGGCCGTCTCTTTCGCGGAACCTTCTCCACCAACTACCCGGACCGCGTGTTCGACAAGATGTTGACGTCGCAAAAGGTGCAGGGGCCCATCGTCTATGTGAACACATCATGGCTCATCGTTGGCCACGTGGACGAGGTGTTCAGTTTCGTCAAAGTCAATTCGCCGCGAGGTTGGGCGGTGGTCGTCGCAGACCCAACTTTGGCGCGAACCACGTATCAAAAGCTTTTGGCAGACGGTCAGGGAGACCTCGCAGTACACGCGGGCAAGTACATCTATGATGACAAAGATCGCCCGATCGCCGTCGAGACGAAGGTCTCCGCTGTGCTCGCAGACACCGACTTGATGGCCGCCAATCAGGCGTCTCAGGGCTACATCAACACAATGGTCGAAGTGCTGAAAAGCGAAGTGGGGCTGACGGACAGCGAGTTTATCCACGTGCCATTTTTCATCGAAACGCAGGATGGCTACGCCGTGGCTTACGACCCAGGTACGGTGAATGGACTCTCCTTTGGCGGTGGGCATTTCATCGCCCCCGATCCGCATGGGCCCATCCCTTCGAGCGGCAAAGACGTGCTCAAGGTGGGCATGGAAGATGCATTCGCGCCTTTTGGCATCAAGACCCATTGGGTAGAGAATTGGGACTTGCTGCACGTGAACTACGGCGAGGTGCATTGCGGCAGCAATACCTACCGCGTGGTCCCAGCAAACAATGGCTTTTGGAAGAGCGGAAAGTAGCCATGAAGCAATACACCCTCCTATTGGTTTTGCTCGCATCTCTGCGCAGTACGTCGGCTCAAGCTGCAGGCGCCAACGCGGTCGAACTCGGGTTGCGTGAGCGCAAGGCGTTGTCGCGCGAGATCACACTGGCCAAAACGGCGTCGCCGCAAGCCTTCGAGCAATTGAGTGCAGTTCGCATGCAAGCGCCTGCATTGTACACGCTAAAGCGTGGCCGCACGGCCGTGATGGTGCCGCGGCTGGTGGCGCTTGGCCCAAGCGCATTGCTTCCCATGTTGGAGGCCTTGGCCATTTCGTCGGATGCTCACAAAGACATGAGCGATGAAGCGTATGCGACGTGGCGCGCATCGCTCGTCGAGGCTGTAGGCAGACTGCGCGATGCGCGTTCACTCCCCTATTTGCTAGCGCTGTTGCAGCACGCACCCGCATCGGATGCCACTGTGCTGGGGGCCGCGGGCCGCGCTCTGGGGCAGTTGCGTTCCGAAGAAGCCGTTGCTGCGTTGATGGACGCATCGTCGTCGCCAGAGCGCACACGAGCCGCACTCATTGGGCTTGGCGAAGCCCGACGCATTTCGGCGACCAAGCGCTTGGCGGTCATGTTGCGAAGCGAGAAGAACGACAGCCAACTTATGGGCACTGCACTCAAAGCGCTAGGCAATGCGGGCTCTTCGTGGGCTTGGGAGACGCTTGGCGGCGCGACCACGGGCGAGGGCGAAGAGGTGCGCAAGATGGCGGCGCTGGAGTTGGTTCACGCATGGGCGCGTCTCTCCAGTGAGTCACGAGACGAGGCGTTCGTCGCACTCTCCATGACCGAACACCGCGACATCCCCGCCATGGTGCAAACGCTCAAAGCCGAAAAAGGCGCCGACGTGGCGGCGCTCGACGCATTGCTGGTGCGCGTGAAGCAGCTCAAGCTTCGATGAACAATGCCGAGCGATTCTGTGGCGATGGCGTCATGCTTTTGCGGGTGATGTCAGGCCGATGACGCCGATGACAGAGAGCATTTTCGCGAGCTCCTCGTCGTCGGTTCTCAACCAGTGCTCGTAGGCGCGTAGTGCGTTGGAGGCCGTTGCCATGCCTGCACCTAAAAGGGTGCAAGCGACACGCTCAAGCACGCGTGCGAGCCCGTCGAATGCGTTGGCGAGGGTGTCGAACAAGTCGAAACGCGGTGCGCCGTCGGTGCCTCCAGAACCCCCTCCGGCGCGCAGCACATGACCGGCGTGTGTGTAGGCGCTGCGTCCGATGGAGCGTAGGTAGGTTTGGTTCACGCCGCGCGACCGAAAGTGCTCGGAGAAGAAGCCACCCATGTACAGCGCCCCATCGCCAAGGGCACGAAGCTGCACGAACCGATCGTGTGCAGACCGCACGCTCATCGAGGCATGCAATTGCAAAGTGAGGGAGCCCGCCATCATGGCGTCGCGCGCGTCGTTGCGGGTCGCAAAGTCGGCGAGCAAGCCGGAAAGATAGACGGCCGCACCCTCAGGCAAGCAAGCGCCTACCGACCGCTCAGCATCCGCGACGAGCTCGGCAAAAAACAGGTCAAGTTGGGGAACCAATAGGATGTCTGTCGCCATACCGCGCACCTCCTAAACTATCGTTCATTGTAGCCCACCTGAGGATGGAGGCAAAATTCGCCAAATGCGCATGCCGCTTTGAATAACGTGCCTTGACGCCTCTGTGGAGCTCGTTATGTTTCGGTCCTCGTTCGCGAAGGGGCTCTTGGCCGTTGCCGGCCCCCAACGAAGCTGTTTGTCCACCGCGTTGCTTCCCAGTTTTTTTACTGTTCGCAACGCGGCGTATCTCATTAAAACCTAAGGAATCCAAATCATGGCGAGCATCCGACCCCTCCAAGACCGTATTTTGCTGAAGCGTGTCGACTCCGAAGAAAAATCCAAGGGCGGCATTTTTATCCCCGACACCGCCAAAGAAAAGCCTGCGGAAGGCGAAATTTTGGCCATCGGCAAAGGCAAAGTGGGCGATGACGGCAAGCTCCGCGCACTCGATGTCAAAGTCGGTGATCGCGTGTTGTTCGGCAAATACTCCGGCACCGAAATCAAGATCGACGGCGAAGACCGCCTCATCGTTCGCGAAGACGACATCCTCGGCGTGCTCGAAGCCTGAGCTTTTTACCCAATAGGAATCTAAGAACATGAGCGCAAAAGACATCGTTTATACCGAGCAAGCCCGCAACCTGATCCTCGCTGGCGTCAACACGTTGGCCGACGCAGTCAAAGTCACGTTGGGCCCCAAAGGCCGTAACGTCGTGATCGAGAAGAGCTTTGGTTCGCCCACCGTGACCAAAGACGGTGTGACTGTCGCCAAGGAAATCGAGCTCGAAAACCGCTTCGAGAACATGGGCGCCCAGATGGTGAAGGAAGTCGCTTCCAAGACCTCGGACGTCGCTGGCGACGGCACGACCACGGCCACCGTGCTCGCACAAGCCATCTACCGCGAGGGCTCCAAGCTCGTGGCCGCTGGCCACAACCCCATGGAAATCAAGCGCGGCATCGACGCTGCTGTCACCCAGTTGGCCGCCACGTTGAAGACGATGGCGAAGCAGACCAAAGACGCCAAAGAGATCGAGCAAGTCGGCACGATCAGCGCCAACGGCGACGCAGAGATCGGCAAGAAACTGGCCGAAGCTATGGAAAAAGTGGGCAAAGAGGGCGTCATCACGGTGGAGGAATCCAAGACCGCAGAGACGATTCTCGACGTCGTTGAAGGCATGCAGTTCGACCGCGGCTACCTGAGCCCCTACTTCGTGACCGATCCCGAGCGCATGGAGGCCGTCCTCGAGGACGCTTACATCCTCATCTGCGAGAAAAAAATCTCGAACATGAAGGAGTTCTTGCCCGTTCTCGAAGCGATCGTGCAGTCGCCGACCAAGCGCCCCTTGCTGATCATCGCGGAAGACATTGAGGGCGAGGCTTTGGCCACGCTCGTCGTGAACCGTATCCGGGGATTGCTGCAGTGCGCGGCTGTCAAGGCCCCAGGCTTTGGCGATCGCCGCAAAGAGATGCTCAAAGACATCGCGACTCTCACCGGCGGCCAGGTGATCTCGGAAGAGTTAGGCCTCAAGCTCGACAACGTGACCCTGTCTGATCTCGGCCGGGCCAAACGGATTCAGATCGACAAGGACAACACGACCATTATCGATGGCGCCGGCGCCCCCGAAAAGATCAAGGCACGCGTTGCCGAAGTGCGCTCGCAGATCGAAAACACCACCAGCGACTACGACAAAGAGAAGCTCCAAGAGCGTCTCGCCAAGCTTGCGGGCGGCGTTGCCGTGCTCAAGGTGGGCGCCGCCACCGAGACCGAAATGAAGGAAAAGAAGGCCCGCGTCGAAGACGCGCTGCACGCCACGCGCGCAGCCGTCGAAGAAGGAATCGTGGCGGGGGGCGGTGTTGCCTTGCTTCGCGCGCAATCCTCGCTCGACAGCCTCAAGCTCTCGCCTGAACAGCAGTTCGGCGTGTCCATCATCCGTCGCGCCATCGAGGAACCTTTACGTCAGATTGTCGCAAATGCAGGCCTCGAAGGCTCTATCATCGTGAACAAGGTGAAAGAGGGCAAAGACAACTTCGGCTACAACGCTTCCAACGACACCTACGGCGACATGCTCGCCATGGGCGTCATCGACCCCGTCAAAGTGGTGCGAACGGCGTTGCAGCATGCGGCTTCCGTGTCGGGCCTGATGCTGACCACCGAGTGCTTGGTGGCGGAGCGCCCCAAGGATGAGAAGCCCGCCGCTGGCAGCCATGCTGGCCACGGCCACGATCACTTCTGATCTGAGCTGATTCGGCACAAGAAAAAGCGCGTCTCCTTCACGGGAGGCGCGCTTTTTTTGATCCAACCATTGCGCGTTCTAGGGTGTGAGCATTCTTCGTCACCTCTGGCATATTTCTTGGCCTCGTCTGTGCACCGGATGATAGCGTTTTCAGTGCGCACGGCGGAGCGGGCTCTGCACGCGTGACGCAACAAATAGAAGTGAGCCCCTAAGGGGGCCTCAACAGAGGAATCCCAAGCAGATGCGACCCAAACTTATAGGTGTGTATTCCGGAATTGTGGCCTTGGCTGCACTGCTTTCGTTTGTCGTCGCTCGTGGACAGATTGGTGCTGTTGCGGGCTCGTCGGAACCTCGCTTGCGCGCCGCGCGATCCGAGGCTCAGGGCGTCGCAGCCCGCATTGAACTCGATGCCGTACAGCTCGAACGATGGGCCACCAAGCAATCGCAGGACCCGCGCTTTGTCGAGGCGCTTGGACGCGGCACGGCGGACGCGCAAGGCAAGGCAGCTCGCGCGGTTTGCGAGTCTCTGCTCAACTTGTCTCGCGGCCCCGGCAGCCAGATTTCTTTGTGCATCCTGACCGACAACACCGGCCGCATCATCGGCCGCAATGGTTCCGACTCAGCGCGCGGCGACGACCTGGGCGGCGCGTTTCCCACGCTCACGAGGGTCGTGGCGAGCAACGCTGTGTCCTCCGACATTTGGTCTCGCAAAGAGCGCGGCGAACAGCACCTCGTCGCGATCGCGCCTGTGCGTGATGCCGCGGGCAAAGCTGTGGCGGCGTTGTCGTTGGGCATCCCGCTGACGGACGAGATGTCGGGCTTGGGCGAGACCGGCGCAGCAGCGGTTGCATTGTCCGATCCTAGCGGCCAGCTGATTGCATTCGGCAACGGCTCGGAGACGCTCAAGGCCAAACTTCGCGCCATCACTTCGGGTGAAGTGAAGGCCGCTGCAGGCGCGGCCCCTCGTGATGTCGACGGCATTGCAGTTGCGGCCCAGTCCTTCCACTTGCTGGAGGGCGCCAACGGATTTTCGGTCATTGCGGCGTCGATGGGCCCCGATCTCTCCGCGCTCGCGAGCCTTCCGCTCACGCTTTTGGGCATAGGTTTGTTGGGCATTTTGATGGTTGCTGCCGCCAGTGCCGCGTTCGGCTCGTACATTGAGAAGCCCGTGCGCGAACTCGAAGAGGGCTTGCTCGCCATCATGAATGGCCAGACCGACAAGCGCTTCAACTTGAGTCACGACGAGCTCGGTGGCCTCGGCTACCGCATCGATCAGTTGCTCAATGCCATGATGGGAATTCAGGAGGACACCACGGACGAAGACGGACGCGTCGTCTATTCTCGGCCGCCCGCTGCCATGATGGGCGACATGAGTGCGCTTGATGGCAACGATGTGGCAAGCGCCCTTGCTGCGATGCCGGAGGATGCTTACTACCAGTCACTGTTCCAAGACTATCTGCGTAAGAAGCAAGGCAAAGGGGACAACACCGATCACATCACCTTCGAGGTCTTCCGCGACCGCATTCGCAACATGGAGGCCGACGCGAAAACCCGCAGTGGAACGCGCGTTCGATACCGAGCGGGTGTGAATGGAACCGAAGTCGTTCTTGTGGCCGTACCTCTGCCCTGATGGCTGTGTGACCTCTCAAGAAATGAGTGTGAGAAGTGGGCGTATTCGACATCTTCAAGTCTAAAAAGCCCGAAGGGCGAAGCGGATCTTTTGAGAAGTGGGCCAGCTGGGTAGGCAGCAAAAAAGCACAAGTCTATGATCGCCAAGAGGCGCTCCAGGGCTTGTGCGCGCTAGGCACAAGTGATGCAGCGGAGGCCCTCCTCCGTCGCTTCCTTTTCAGCGTCGACCCCTCCATCACCGACCAAGAAGAGAAAGAACACGCGTTTCAAGGCATCGCCAAAGCAGGTCGCGAAGCCTTGCCGCCTATTCGGGCATTCGCCGAAAAGTCGGAGAGCTTGGGCTGGCCTATTCGCCTCGTGCGTGAGATCTTGCCGGAGGGCGAAGTCATCGATGAGCTGACCTCTTGGCTCAGCAAGTGGGATACCGAATACTCCAAGTTTATCGACGCCAAATTGCAGCTTTTGGCGGCACTCGAGAGCTACACCGACGAGCGTGTGGTCACGGCCGTGTTGCCTTTTTTGGGCGATGTCAATGAGACCGCAAGGTTTCATGCGGTATGCACGCTTCTCCGCCAGCAGGATGCACGTATCTCGCCTGCCCTCGTGGAGATGAGCGCCAAAGAAGAAAGCGTGCGCGTCAGGAACAAGGCCCGCGAAGGGATCTAGCGGTGCATGCGACACACCGCTGTCATCCTTCGCTTCGCGAAGGGATCTAGCGGTGGTTTAGCGGCCTGACAAAAAGGGCAAGCGCTGCACCAAAAATTCGGGTGCATTCTTCACCAATCCCATGATGGCCGCCCATTTGGCGGGCACATAAACTTCGGCGCGTCCCCCATCCATGGCCTCCAAAATCTCACGCGCGACGTCGTGTGGTTGCGCAAAGAGGCTGTTCTTCGGGTGGTCGGTGGTCATGGGGGTATGCACGGGCCCGAGCTTGAGCGTCGTGATGTGAACGCCGCGCGGGTAGAGGCGTGTGCGTAGGCCCTGAAGGTAGATGTTGAGTGCACCCTTGGCGGCTCCGTAGGTGTAGTTGCGGGGTCGTCCGCGATCGCCCGCCACCGAGGTGATGACGGCGAGCGTGCCCGCGCCGGCGGCATCCATATGATTGGCAAGTGGGATGAGCAGCGACACCACACTCAATAAATTCGTGTGTAAAATAGCTTGAGCATGAGCCGCATCGGATTCAGACAAGAGCTGATCGCCAAGGAGACCGTGCGCAATGAGCACCATGTCGAGCCCGCCCAAGGCATCGATCGCATGGGCCACGCTTTGCGCGCCGGCGGCCAAGTCGTCGAAGTCTACAAGGGTGTGGCTCAGTTGCTCCGAATTGAGACGCATGCGTAGTGCATCTAATTTGGATTCGCTGCGCGCCAGAAGATGCACCTGGTCTCCACGTGCCACGCAGAGGGCTGCAACTTCGGCGGCGATGGCAGATGTGGCTCCAAAAATGGCGACGCGTTTCATCGGTCGAGAATGTAGCGGATCTCGCGTCGGTCCGTCGCTGTCGCCATCACTGCAACAGCGACGCCATCGACGACATCAAGCGCGCAGAGAGAATTGGCAAAAAACTTGCGATGGAGGCACAATTGCACCGAATAGAGGGCCACGAGGCCGCGTTGTGTTGCAGCACGCCCGGTGCGCTCACCATTCTCATCACCCGCAGCAAAGGATTCCCAAATGAAATTCTCCGTTCTCTCCGTTGTCCTGGTCTCGTTGGTTGCAGCATCGGGTTGCGCTGCGACCCAATTGCGCGCCGGCGCGTCAAACGTCATCGCAACCCGACAGGCTGCACCCAAAGAGTGCAGATATTTGGGTACGGTGATTGGTCAACAGGGCGGCTCGTTCGGTGGTGGTTACACCAGCAACGCCAACTTGATGCAGGGCTCGATCAACGACCTCAAAAACAAGACGGCCGAGCTTGGCGGCAACTACGTCGTGATGGAAATGAGCCAGGCCGGCAACACGCTCTCCACCGGTTCAGGCGGCCAGACAGACGTCACCAACATGGGAAATGCTTACAACTGTCCCCCGGAGGCTCTGGGTGGCGCACCTGCAGCGGTGCCCTCTGCGGATGCAGCCGCAGGACCAGGTGCGGCTGCATCCGCTATCGTGCGCTGAGCGCTCAAGGAGTTGCACTGGCGCGCTCGGCGCAGGCAATCCCATCCATGGCGGCCGACACGATGCCGCCCGCGTAGCCTGCGCCCTCGCCACAAGGAAACAACCCTCGCACCTCTGGGTGTTCGAGGGTTGTGGCGTCTCGGGGGATACGCACGGGTGAAGATGTGCGTGACTCCACGGCGACGACCATGGCTTCGTTGGTCAGGTAGCCGTGCATTTTTTTGCCGAAGGCAGACAGGCCGAGTTGCAAACGAGTCGCGAGTTCGCTGGGCAAAAGCTGGTCCACGCGATGGCTGCGCACGCCAGGCGGGTAGCTGCAGGATGCAAGTGTTGCAGACGGCTTGCCCTCGATAAAGTCGATCATGCGTTGCGCGGGGGCGACTTGAGTCTGGCCTCCAGCGTGCCAAGCGGCTTGTTCCACCTCGCGCTGGTACTGAAGGCCCGAGAGCGCGCCGCCATCGCCTCGAGGGCCTCGGAGCTCGACCACAATGCCGCTGTTGGCAAAGGGATTGTTGCGCCTGCTGGGGCTCCAACCGTTGGTGACAATCTCGCCAGGCGCGGTGGCGCATGGGGCGATGATGCCGCCCGGGCACATACAGAACGAATACACGCCCGCGCCGTCGACTTGCTCGACCGCCGAATAGCTCGCCGCTGGAAGCAACGCGTTACGGCCGGAGATGCCGCAGTGGTATCGCGCCTCATCGATGATGTGCTGCGGGTGCTCCAGTCGCACACCCATGGCAAAGTCCTTGCGCTCTACACGGATACTTTTGCGCGCCAAAAGCTCAAAAATGTCGCGCGCGGAATGCCCGGTCGCGAGCACCAAGCGCGAACAGGGAATTCCCTCGCCGCTGGCGAGCTGCAACGCATGCATGGCGCCATCCCGCACGAAAATATCTGTAACGCGGGATTCGAATCGCACTTCGCCGCCCGCTCTTAGAATGGCTTCGCGCATGGCGGTGATGAGTGCCGGTAGCTTGTTGGTACCGATATGCGGATGGGCATCGACCATGATGTCGGGTGTGGCGCCATAAGCGACAAGCGTGCGGAGTACAGCCATCACATCGCCGCGCTTGGAGGCCCGCGTATAGAGTTTGCCGTCGCTGTAGGTGCCCGCGCCACCCTCGCCGAAGCAATAGTTGCTATCTACATCTACTTCGCCGCGTTGCGTGATGGCGGCCAAGTCTTTGCGGCGCGCGCGCACATCACGGCCGCGCTCCAGCACCACGGGCTTCATCCCCAACTCGATGCAGCGCAGCGCAGCAAAGATGCCGGCCGGCCCAAAGCCCACAATATGTACCTCGGCGGCTTGGCTTACATCGGCAAGTGGCGCCGGGGTAGGGAGCTCCTCCGGGCCGGTCGCCTCATCGCTTAGTTCGAGGCGCAATTGCATGCGCGGGGTGCGGCCGCGCGCATCGATGGATCGCTTGAGAATGCGCGCGTGCTCGGCCTTGCCCCGTGGCCATGCGGCCGCGTCTTCGCCAAGCTCGCGCACCTGCACGGGGTCGGCGGCGGCAGTAAGTGACAGAAGGAGGTCGACGGTGCGGCGCATGGGCCCGGGTGGTGTAGCGGATGAGCCGGACTCTGCGCCAGTTGGAACCGCGAGAACGCCGAGGCTGGGGCTCCCCCGCGCGACAACCAGACATTTTTCCGTTACGCTTAGGGCATGTCTTTGCCGGTGAGAACAAGGGCGCATCGCCGCACGCGCGCGGGGGTTGCGTGGGCGTTGGGGGTCACCTTTCTCGGCGGCTGCGGATCGTTGCTTGGTGCCGACTTCTCGGCCGTAATCGTCGTCGCCAAAGATGGCGCTGCCTATTTCGGCATCGACGGCACCATGCAAGCGTCGGGCGGGGATGTCGGCAACGCACGAGACCTTGACGCCGCTGCGCGAGACGCGGCCCATGCAGGTATGTTGGGGCTGCGCGTGGACCAAGCGCGCCTGACCAGTACCAGCCCCCTGCAACTCAACGTGATGCTCAGCAACCGCATCGCAGGCTATGTGCTCAGCACCGATGGCGCCGTGTTCTCGCTCAAAACCACTGATGGAAAGTTGTTTCCTGTGCGTGCGCTTCGCGCCTTGCCAGCGTGGGTGGATGGAACGGCGGTGGAGTCCGGTCTCAAGCTGCTGCCCGAGGCCAGTGTGCAGTGGAACTTGGAGGTGCCTGGTGTGACCCTCGCCTCGAGGTTTGTGCCCGAGGCTTTGATCATGGAGGTGCCCGATGGGCACACCGCGCAGGCAGCCGTGACGCTTGAAGCGTGCACCGTATGTGGAGCCACGTGCACGTACACCGATCGCGATGTAAGTCATTGCGGCTCGTGTAGCATCTCGGCCGAAGAGCCAAGCAAGGCCTCCTGCAAGGCGGGCGTGCTCTTTTGCAATAATGCAGAGTACACCTTGTGTTCCCAAGGCACGTCGAGGGCCACGGTTTGCGTGGACCTGCAAACAAGCGACCAGCACTGCGGTGCGTGCGGGGTCGCCGTGAAGCCGGCGTCGGGGGTATGCGTTTCGGGTCAGCCCAAAGTGTGGGGCGGTGCACCCACTCCAACTCCATGGCCCACGCACGATTTTGCGGGTGCATGGGGGTCGAGCAAAAATGATGTTTGGTTCGCAAGCAAAGACGGAAGCATGCTGCGATATCGCACGGCGCGTGGCTTCGAATGGTTCTCCAGCGCCTCCTCGTATGGCGCGTACAGCATCTCGGGCACGTCCGCGGATCGCGTGTGGGCCAGTGGTGGCGCGGGCAGGTTGCGGCGCTGGAATGGAGGCGCATGGCAAACGCTCGACCTGGGTTCTGTCGCGTGGTTGTACGGCATTCACTGCCTCACAGAGACTGACATGTGGACCGTGGGCGGCGATGAAGCCTGGCGTTGCAACAGCACCGCATGCGGCCAAACGACGACCCCGGCAGGCACCAATCTCAATGCCGTTTGGGGCATCGCGAGCAACGATGTGTGGGCGGTGGGGGCGATGCGCAACACTGTGCTGCATTGGAATGGCTTCGACTGGTCCAGCGTGGCGACGCCCACGCTGCTCAATGTCGCGGGCATTTGGGGCATTGCGAGCAACGATGTGTGGGCGGTAGGCGGCGTGGGCCTCGCCATGCATTGGAACGGCACCGCGTGGCGCACGGTACCCACGCCCGTGAAGAACTCTGCTTACCTGTACGGAGTGTGGGGGTCCTCCTCCAACGACGTTTGGGCTGTTGGGATGGGCGGCACCATCATCCATTGGAATGGCAAAGCCTGGAGCAACGTTCGCTCGCCCATTGCCGCGGACTTCAACGGGGTGTGGGGCGCCACGCGCGACGACGTGTGGGTGGTGGGAAAGAGTGGCGCCATTTTGCATCTGGATCCCTCGCTGTGAGCCCCTGCGCGTATGGACATTTTGAGCGGCTTGGCGCATGAGTTTGCGTATGGCCACGACGCCCACGAGATTTCTCACTACGCCATCGCTTCGTGCGCGCTTCGGGCCGCGTCTAGACACGCTGGGTGCGGCACTTTCACAAGGAGATTTGCTTGCAGATGCAGCCGTTGAGTCTCTCTCCAAAGTACCACACGAACGATTGATGGCTTGGTTGCGCGCAGCCGATGAGACGGGGTTCTCGGACGCACCCGATGCGCTGAAGGCGTTGCTCGTAGAGACACGGCGCGTGCCTACATGGGCGGACCCGGAGGCTCTTTCGCGCGGCGGCGAGTTGCTGCGGCGCGCAGGCAACTTGGCGGGCTTGGTGCTGGCTGCGCGTTGCATTGTGCTCGGCTACGCGTCCCCCGGCGGGAACAAGCCGCTCATGATGTCGGGACAACTTGTGCAGAGTGCACCCAAGCGACTGAATGAGACCGCCCGATTTGTCTACGCAGTCTCGTTGCCCGACGGTGCGCTGCCGGGTCGGGAGGGCCATGCGCTTGCGGTGATGGTGCGGCTGATGCATGCCCGTGTGCGTGTTGCACTTGCTGCACGCGCGTCGTGGAACGCCGCGGCATGGGGCGTGCCGATCAACCAGCACGACATGGCGGCCACGGTGGTTCTTTTTAGCCACGAACTTGCAGAGGGCCTCAAGGCTTTAGGGCTGCGCGTGAGTGAGTCTGAAGAATGCGATCTGGCTGCGTTGTGGCGCTATGTGGGGCACGTGATGGGGGTGCATCACGATGTGCTTCCGGCGACGCCCCATGATGCTGCAGAGTACATGCTCATGGTGCGCGCGACCCAGGGGCCCCCAGACGACGATGCCCGCGCGCTGATGAATGCGTTGCTTCAGGCGCCATTTCAGAGCCCGAGTGAGGTGGTGCGCGCGCGCGCTGCTCGAGAACGAGCGTTGCTGCGCGCGGCGGCAGAGCTCTTGCTCGAGCCCAGCACAGCGCGCGCTTTGGGTGTGGTGGGTGGTGTGGTGCCTCCGGTATTGCCCGTGCTGCGCGCGGCGCTTCGCATGACGGCGCCGCTTGGTGTGCCGCGCGGCCGGCTGCGCGCGCTTGCGTTGGCGCAGGGAGACAAGCACTGGAGCAGCATCGGCACCGAGGGGAGATCGGTGTATGGTGCAGGGTTTCAGCTGCCTGCGATGTAGTTTGTTGCCGCAAAGCACACGCTGAGATCAGTGCTGCAGTTCGAGAGGATCCGTGAGTGCCGTTGGTCCTTGCAAGCATGCGAGACAAGCACCACAACGCGATAGTAGAGGCCGTGTGCGACTCGACGGAGACCCTCGTCACCGCATGGCCTGTGCTGACCGAGACCTGTCACCGCATGCTATGCGCTGGGGCGGATGCGCAATTGCGCTTTATGCGCGCGGTGGCGAGCGGCGCCATCCGGATCTTCGCGCTTCGGGTCGCGCATTTGCAGCGCATCGAAGCGCTCATGATCAAGTATCGCGACTCGCCGATGGACTTGGCCGATAACTTGCTCGTACTGGCCGCCGAGAACCGCGGCGATGGCCGTATTCTTTCCACCGACATGCACAACTTTGGCGCGTACCGCTGCCACCAGAACGGGGGACTTACCCAGGGTGTGCAATGCCCGTGTGCCTTGGCGGTACGGAATACCAACGATGGGTGC
>JAYWGD010000463.1:0-1612 GCA_043778435.1 Myxococcales bacterium
CCAAAAACCTACTCCGCGGCCTGAGCTCACTCACGCTGCCCGCGCCCAATGTGCATGCAGGATACATCATGTGTCTGCTACTCGCTGTTGCCGCGCACTTTGCGCCACGCACTTTGCTCACCTGGGCCGAAGCCAAATTCGTGGGCTCTCACTTCGTGGCCCGCGGCGCGGTACTCGCAGCCGTGGTGTTCGCGGTGCACGCGCTGCGAGGTACACGCGTAGAACCCTTTGTGTACGGACAGTTTTAGGGCGCTCAAGGCTTCGCGGGCTGCACGTACGAGGTCAAAAACGCCATCACTTGCGGGCCCTGCTCGCACACAGCGGGACCAATCCATGAAACTTTCACCTCAGGGTTATCCAATAGCTCACCGAATTCAGGTGTATCTTGCACATGAAACGTGAACTCACCCTCATTGTTCTCTAACGTATAACGAATAAACCAAGGGTTGCCATGCTTCACTAGGGTTGTAACGCGCAGGGCGCGCACGGTACACGCGCCTAAGTTAAAGCTTCTCTCCCTCGCGCCGGAACGTACATTCAAAGTCGATGGCGCCAAGAGCCTCATCTCCGCTGAGGGAAACAAACGCCACAGCCAACTTGCGATCCATGTTCCAAGCCCCCCCGCAATCATCCAACCTCCCAGCAGTGCACAACCCAAGTCGAGCAACTCTACCAAAGGGGATCGTGTCAGCGGGAGGATCAACCAACCATAGGTTGCGGCGATTGCCAGGCTTAAAAACGCGCGCAGTGGGTCAACAAGCAGAGGCTTGCACGGAATCCACTCTCGCACCGGAAAATCTAGGCGAGCCGGAAGCCACCTGATGCCAGCTCCCAACACAATCGCACACACGCCAGCGACTCCCAAGGATTGCATGTTCGTGCCCCCGTTGCACTAGCTTCGAAGCTGCTTCACGGCCACACCCACATCGCCGCCGGTGACCTCAGCGCCTAGCAATTTCAGGTGCTTCATCGCAACACCGGTGGCTTGGCCCTCGTTGCCAGCCGCGACGATCGCATCCTTCACGGCGGCGAGCGCCTCTGCAATTTGTTCCACGCCCCAGGCTGCTGGGAGCAGCTCTTTGAGCAGCAATGTCTCGCGCACCAAGATGTCTTTGGCCTCGCCGTCGGCGGTGGCCACGATGGTCTCCTCGTTGGACTTGACCAACTTCTTGAGCACCGCTTGCACGTCGGCATCCGTGAAGTCTCGGCCTGCACGGGCCTCGCTCTGCTGCACCTCACCTTGGGCCAGACGGTAGATGGTCACAGCCACACTGTCGCGGGCTTTCATGGCGGCCACGGTTTTCGCTTTGAGGGTATCTAGCAACATAAGTGAGACGCTAACACGTCACCGTAGCGGAGCACCGCGCAAGTGCTCCGCTATCTGCGCAAACACAGTTGCATGACCGTCACCGCGACGGTGCACGAGGCGAAACGCGTCGGACAGCAACGGCACACGAGGGAACACTCGCACGAGCTTTTTCGCGAGCAAGTCTCTGTGCACCAAGTATTCCGGAAGCACCGCAACCCCCGCGCCTTTGAGGACACGCATACGCAGAGCCTCGATGGTACCAAAGAAGCGTTGTTCGCCATACGAGCACCTGCGTGCTCGTAT
>JAYWGD010000464.1:0-4467 GCA_043778435.1 Myxococcales bacterium
GAGGCCGTCTAGGCTTGTCGATGCTGGCTCTACCGCCCCGTGCCCTTGAGCGCCCTGTATCGGCGCCACTCGTTTGCGCTAAGCCCGGCGGCGCCTACAGAGAGAAGTACACTGAGCGGCCCCAGCACATTTGCCAATAAGCCGATCATGCCGAGCTGCAAAAAAACGGACTCCAATCAGTCCTCTCCAAAGAAGACGCCGACCGACACCACAAAGAGACCAAGAAGCCAGGCCATCTTGACTTCGCTGGCAGCGAGCTCCTCACGCAACGCGGGCTCGGCCACCACACTGCCATGCGCATGTCCGCAATTATAACACACGGCGCTCATTCCGACGCGATAGGGTACCTTGCAGAGTGCACACAGTGCTCCGTCGTGGGCGCGCACACCCACCTCACTCCCCGATCAAGCGCGCGATCACCCGATCCAACGCATCCAAATCGGCGTACGGAATCACCAATTCGCCCTTGTTCCCCAAATCACGCACGTGCACTCTGCACCCAATTGCTTGCGCGAGTCGGTGCTCCAAGTCTCGGATCGCCGGGCTGCTCGCGGGCTCGCCCCGTCCATGAGCCGGGGCGCCCGCAGAAGCGCCTGGCTTCGTCTTCGCACCAAGCCCCTTCACGAGCTTCTCGGTGTCGCGCACGTTGAGTCGGCCTCTCAGCGCCTTCTCGGCCAGCTCCTCAATCTTGCTTTCAGGCGCGCCCAAAAGCGCGCGCGCGTGGCCTTCGGTGAGAGCGCCCACAATGAGCTTTTCGCGCACGCGCGCGGGCAGCTTGAGCAGGCGTAGCGTGTTCGTCACGGCCGCGCGGCTCTTGCCTATCTGCGAGGAGAGCGACTCATGCGTGTAGCCGTGCTCCTTCACCAATCGCCCGTAGGCTTCGGCGAGTTCCACAGGGTTCAAGTCCTCGCGCTGCACGTTTTCTAAGATGGCGAGTACGAAGGCTTTGTCGGACGAGACATCCTTTACGACCACCATCACGTCGCGTAGGCCTGCGCGCTGACTGGCGCGCCAGCGTCGCTCGCCCGCGATGAGCTCGAACATGTCACTGCCAGGCATGCGACGCACGACCAGAGGTTCAATCACGCCGTGCTCTCGAATGCTGGCGGCGAGTTCGTCGAGCGCCTGTACATCAAAGTGTTGTCGAGGTTGCCCGCGCTGCGGCGTGATCTTCTCCACCGGGCAGAGGAACACGCTCTTGTCACCGTAGTCGGCGCGTGGCGAAGGGGCAGAGGGCAAGAGCGCATCAAGACCGCGGCCCAAGGCGCGAGGTTTGGTACCGCTTGGTGGGGGCGTGAGAGGCGAATTCATGGGTTCAAAAATTCCTCGGCAAGTGCGAGATACGCCTCGGCGCCCTTGGATTTGACATCGTACAAGATGACCGGTTTGCCGTGCGATGGCGCTTCGGAGAGCTTCACGTTGCGCGGGATGATGTTGCGGAATACATGAAAGTGCGCGCGCACCTCCTCGGCCACTTGGCGAGACAAATTGCTGCGTGGATCGAACATGGTAAGCAGCACACCGCGAACCGATAGGTCTGGATTTAGGCCGTTTTTGACGCGGTCCAAAGTGGCCATCAGATAGGTGAGGCCTTCCAGCGCAAAGTACTCGCACTGAAGCGGCACCAGCACCTCGTCGGCCGCCACCAGTGCGTTCACCGTGAGCAGGCCGAGCGATGGCGGACAATCGATAAATACATAGTCTACGCCGTGCGCGTTCTGGCGAATCGCATCCCGCAGCCGGGTCGCGCGATCGGGGGCGTCGACCAGCTCCAACTCGGCCGCGACCAAGTCTTGCGTGGCAGGCAAAAGATGCAACATCGGTAGCGCGGTGGGGGTGAGCACCTCACGCATGCTCGAAAGGCCAAGCAGCAAATCGTAAACCGTGCGTTCGCGTGTGCCTGGGCGCACGCCCACGCCGCTGCTGGCGTTGCCTTGAGGGTCCATGTCAACAAGCCAAGTGCTTTTCTCGGCGGCCGCGAGGCACGCGGCGAGATTCACGGCGGTGGTGGTTTTACCCACACCGCCTTTTTGATTCACAACCGCAATGATGCGTGGGGTGCCCGTCTGCATGCCGCGCTCACCCTATCCGAAGCGTGGCCGAATGCCTGTCAAATGAGCGGAGGAACCCATTGCAACATAAATCGTGTCCACAATTTTGGTCTCCACGCACTTCGGTCGTACGGTGTCCGGAGATGTAGGACAAATGCCTACGTCGAACCACCCGGAGGCTTCGATGCGCCATTCACTGATTCCCACAGACATCTTCGCTCACTCCGCACCGGTTGCGGGGACGCGCGCCGTGCTCGACGGGTTCTTCACGAGTGGCGTTCAGGCTTCCACCATTTCTTACATGGCGGATCGCATCACACCGCCGAGCAGCAGCACCTCACGTCCACGCTGAAGGAGAGAAGCACCATGGCCCGTAACTACCGAAGCATCGAAGAGTTTTCCCGCGAAGAATTGCGCCCCGGATTTAAGGCTGGCTACTCCTTCGAGGACTTGATGCAGGAGACCCATCAAGAGGGATCCGACATGCTGTTCGACGAGACGTTCGATGCCTATGATCCTGATTCCAAGGCCTTCAAAGACGACTGAATAGGCGGCTCGCGGGGCAGCGCGCCGTAAGGCGTCGGTCAGTTGTCCTCGCCGTACAG
Organism: Myxococcales bacterium; assembly: GCA_043778435.1. Lineage (GTDB taxonomy): Bacteria > Myxococcota_A > Polyangia > Polyangiales > Polyangiaceae > JAAFHJ01. Next base: position 2,657 of record JAYWGD010000464.1, read on the forward strand.
TCGTACGTCTGCGGGAACTTCCCTAGCCTTACGACGCTTGCCTGCGCGATCCACCCATTCAGTCTCAGATCTTGGGGCGACGTCTTCGGGCGTCGCTTTTTTCGCGCTCGCGGCTTCGCCGCTTGCTTGTGTGGCGCTCGCGGCTTTGCCGCTTGCTTGTGCAGTGCACGTAGATGGCTCGCGGCTTTGCCGCTTGCTTGTGTGGCGCAAGAGAGTTGCGCTCGCGACTGCGTTGCTTGCTCTTCAGTCAATCTTGCGGACGCCCACGACGTAGTAGCTGGTGTCGCCAAAACATGAGGAGGGGACGCCTTTGTGTTCCTCGTATTTGAGAGCAACTTTGGCGCCGGCCAGTTGCTCAACTTGGGTGGCAACCGCAGCGTCGGGGACGGTGAAGTTGAACATTTGTGCGGGCTGCCCGACCACGTTGCTCATGGCCAGTTCGCCTTCGTTGGTTTTGCAGACCCAACCGCGCTTGGACATCTTTTGCACCACGCCTACACGCTCGCCTTCGGAGAATGCAAAGTGCAAGGATGAGTAGGTGTAGGATGCACCCAAAAGGATGGCGGCGAAGAGGGCGAGGGCAGCGTAACGCATTGCTGCGGCCATGAAGCACGGCCGCATGTCCGCGGCAAGCCTCCGATGCAAGTGCAAGTCTTGCCTCGTGTGCAAACTGCATACAAATCGATGCCTTTGCGCGACGAAAACTGAGTCTCGTGACCGCCATGTCTTTGTATTCGCGCTCATGTCGCAAACGTTCTGCATCGTTCGGCTGCGTGTTTTGACGGCCGCAGTCGGCGCAACGACCTCTTCGCTTTTGGCTTGCAATACCGATGAGGTCGCGGCCATCGAGGCGGACAACTTGGCCTCTGCCACGCAGCCCATTGCGCCGGCCGACATGCTCAAGTGTTGGATCACGCCCGACACTGCGAACACGGATCCGTTCTTTCAGGCGCACCCGCTGCAGTGCACGGCGGTATTGCCGGCGAGTTACCCACTTCGCCCCAAAGCTTACGTGCTCACGTTGCTTAAGAAGGGGGGCGGCATCGCCGAGGTCGCTTTGAGCAACGACCAGACCGTCGAGGTGACGCGCTTGCTCAATTCCGACTTCCCCGTAGAGCTGCGCTGGAGCATTCGCTTTCCCTCCGCGGCCGCCGATTTTTCGGGCTCCGATCTGCCAAACTATGGCTTGCGTCGGGTCGCTGCGATTGCCTCACTCAGCCAAGCGACGGCCGTTGAGCCTCTGGTCGAGAAGACACCGTTCACACTGTGGCCCATTACTTTGCGCAATCCCAGCAAGAGCTATGCATCGCTCGCCACAGCAGACTACACGGTTTCGGCACTGCCTTTTGCGGCGGGCGATTCCACGCCGGAATCAAACGATGGCGCGGTCCTCAAAGTGCGCGGGCAGTTCGGCACGCGTGAGGCTTTTCGCGCTGGAGTGTTCATCGCGCCAGCATCGGGATCCATTGCCGTTCGTGCGGTGTCGCGCGCCGTTTCCGCCGGAGTGGATGGTAAGATCGTGGGCCCCGGCTCTTATGAGATTGTCAATGGTGCGTTTGTGCACGTGTCTCGAAACTCAGACGTGCCGCCGTCTTCGTTGGGCAACGCGGATGCCCCCGCGGACAGCGCGCCAGCAGAGTCCTACGCGGCGCGAAGTTCGGATGCCGTGGCGCCAGAAGCGGACGCCGGCAGAGGAGCGTCGCAGCCAGATGCCGCGCCCGAGTCCTAACGCCGAGGCGAGGCTGACCGTGCCCTAAGTCCACGGCATCATCACGGCACGCTTCGACGGCAATTCAGGTTACACCGCGGCC
>JAYWGD010000465.1:0-4463 GCA_043778435.1 Myxococcales bacterium
CGTGGCTCTTGGGCATTCCAAACACGTCGTGCCAGTACGATGCATGCAGCGCATACCCCGCCTCAAAATATTGCACGTACGGCACGTCACGCAGCTCGAACTCTTCGCCGAGCACTTGGCTGTCCATCGTGGCCGTGATGAACTTGCTGTTCACTTTGAAGTAGCCCATGGGTGTTGAGCGCGTCAGCTTTGGATCGCCCTTGCCCGCTTCGCCCGTAGACACAAGTGTAACATACACAGGTTTGCGACCTGCGTAGGCAATGAGTATTTGCTTATCAATGTCGATGTCGATCCACGTGGTGTCGTCTTTGACAAAGCTCGGCATGCCTCGTGGGATGAACACATTGGAGAGCGCTTGGTCGTCAGCCCAAGTGCCGTCGGCAAGTTCGTACATCATGTTCAGTCCCACGGTCTGCTGCTTGCCGGTGAGTTTTGCGGGCGTGCGCCACCCGAGCGCATGGCCGCTGCCCTTGCGTGCGTCGGCCGCTTTGCGTGAGTACGCACCCTTTTTTCGCACGATGGCGAATGGCAATCTCACATCTTTTCCAATCTCCCAACCATGAAAGGTAGAGCCCTTGATGGGGCGAAACCTATCGGCAGGCACCACGCGCAAGTCGGTCGTAACATTGTAACGACGGCCATCGCGCAAAAAGGATTCGATGAACGAAAGGCCGTTGTGCTGACTCACTTCTCCAATTTTGAGGCTGCGCTTGTCGGCCTCTCCACTGAGATTGGGAACGCGCCCACCATTGGCCAAGTACCAGGGTATTTGCTCGTCGTTTCGCTTCTCTTCAAGAGCCAATTTTGCGCCGGGCAGCGGCGTACTTGCCCACTTGCCCCACAGCTCAATGCCGTAGTCCGCCCCATTGATCTTGTCCCGGCTCCAACGCCGCAAATGCGACGCGAGATTGGGCTCGAACTTTGCAAGATCCTCCGCTGTAGGAACGCCGGCGTAGACGGGGCCGCCCCGCTTCACGGTGCCGTACATGTAAGGCAACCCCGCCGTGATGTCGGGCCGGCGCGTCGAGGCACGCACGATCGCGTCGTTCATGTCCACCGTGGCCGTCGCCCCAACGCACACATAACCACGCGGCTTGATGGCACGAAAACCGCCGTGGCACCCCGGAGCGACAATGGCCTTCTTGTCGCACAACACAACGGCTCCAGCGCGCAGCCATCCAATTTTTTCACTCTTGAAATCCGGTGCTTCGAACACACGTGTATCCATGGAGGTGCTCGCCAGTCGGGTGCCTGGCTCGAACACGTCGGCAGAGATAGATGCATTATGCACTGAGAAAAAAGAGGCATCTTGCAAAACCGGCGCCGAGGGTTCGGCAGGCTTCGACACTTGTTCTGCAGGCTCTGCAGGGCGGCGACATCCCCAGCCCAGCAACATCGCCGAACCGAGAATGAGAGAAACACGTCCCAAACTCATGGGTGCACGGCGGGGAGCACGACTCTGAACTCAGACCCTAGATTGACTTGGCTATGCACATCCACATGGCCGCCGCTTTGGCGCACGATGCCAAGCACGGTCGCCAGACCCAAGCCATTGCCCGTTTCCTTGGTCGTGAAAAAAGGCTCGAACGCGCGCTCACGCACTTCGTCGCTCATCCCCACGCCGCGATCCCGCACCACAAGCACCGAGTGCTCCCCGGCGCCTTCGGTGCGGATCACAATCTCTCCGCCATCAGGCATTGCTTCACGGGCGTTCAGCACCAGATTGAGCAGCACCTGATCGAACTTTGATGGGTCCACATGCGTGTACACAGGCGTGGCGTCGTTCTCCACCGTGAGCGTGCATTCATCACCGACAAGCCGCGCAAGAAGGCGCTGCATGTCTTGCACGTGGGCCGACATGCTGATGGTGCGCGGCGCCAGAGACTGCTCACGTCCGAAGGTAAGCAGCTGCCTTGTGAGAGATGCGGCGCGATCTGTCGCCGCCATGAGGTCGTCCAAGTAGCGCCGTGTCGTGCTCTCTGGGGCCACCTCTTTGCGCGCGAGGTTGGCGGTGTTGACCACCAACATGAGCAAGTTGTTAAAGTCGTGAGCTACCCCAGACGACAGTCGTGCAATGGCCTCATACTTGGCGCTTTGGCGTGCTGTTTCCTCGAGTTTGCGGCGATCGGTCACGTCTTCGGCGAAACCAAAGAGCCCGATCACAACACCGTCGCTGTTTATCATCGGTACTTTGCATGTATCCAGCCAACGCAAATGTCCCCCTGCTCCAGTGCGCGGCTCCAAAATGTGCATCTTAGGCATTCGGCTTTGCATCACGGACTCGTCATCCGCACGAAAGGCTTCCGCCTCTTCCAGGGGAAAATAGTCGAGGTCGGTTCGCCCCATAAAGTCTGCCGCGCACGTCGCACCTAAACACTTCATAAAGTGGCGGTTGCCGCCCAAGAATCGACTCTCGCGATCCTTCCAGAAAACCTCGTGTGGAATCATGTCTAACACCAGCTGGAGTAAGTTTTCGGACCCTAATTCGGATTGGGCACGCGCGATCATAGCTCTTCGTTGACTACCCGAGAGAGGCCATCCAGATCCAGCATAGAAGAGCGCCTTGCGCGAGCCGCCGCCACATGCCAGAAGGCCTTTGCGGGCACCCATGAACCACCCTTCCAAATCACCCATGGCTGGCCAGCATGTAGGCAGCTATCAGCTTGTGACTGAAATTGGGCACGGCGGCATGGGGAGTGTGTGGGCGGCGAAGCATCAGTCTTTGGGGCGCCGCGTGGCCGTCAAGTTTATCGATGCCAAGTGCGATGGTCAGGATGCGCGAAGACGCTTTGAGCGCGAAGCCGTTGCCGCGGCGCGCATTCGCTCTAGGCATGTCGTGCATGTGTACGATCACGGCATCGACGACGACCGCCCTTACATTGTGATGGAGCTACTCTGTGGCGAAAGCTTGGGTGCGCGCCTAGGCCGCAAGTCCATTCTCTCGCCTGGCGCGGCGCTTCACATCCTCACAGACATTGGCCGCGCCCTTACCCGCGCGCACGCTGAGGGCGTGGTGCATCGCGATCTCAAGCCCGACAATGTGTTCCTTTGCAAGGACGAGGACACCGGCGACGAGTATGCCAAGGTGCTTGATTTCGGCATCGCGAAAGTCATCCGGGGGCAGCAGGAAGAGCTCTCCATGAGCGCGAGCGACAATCGCAGCAAGACCCAAACGGGAACCCTGCTCGGCACGCCCTACTATATGTCACCCGAGCAAGCGCGCGGCGCGACCGACATCGACGCACGCAGCGATTTGTGGGCTTTGGGCGTTATGGCTTGCCAGTGCCTCACGGGGTCCTTGCCATTTGTAGGTGCGTCTCTTGGCGACTTGTTGGTGAAGATCTGCACTGTGCCGCCCACGCTCACTTCGCATCTTCATCCGGATCTTCCGCCGACCCTGGATACATGGATTCTGCACGCCCTTGAAAAGGACCCAAAGCAAAGGTTCCAACATGCCGCTGACATGACGTCAGAGTTGGCACGCGCACTCGGACTCGATGCGTCATCGCCGCGCGGCACATCGTCTCTGCAAGCAGAGCCCACGGTGCTCTATGGGGCGGGCAATACACTGCCGCTGTCAACGCCGCTCATCGCTGCCATCGACCCACACGTTTTGTCCCGGTTGCCCAAAGTTCGCACTCCGTTCCGCAAGCGTGCGCTTTACACACTTTCGTTTTCAGGCTTGGTCCTGTCGGGTGTTGGATTGTGGATGGCGTGGCCCAACCTATCGCGCGCCGTGAATACGAGTGCAGCAATCCACATGGCCACCGAGCCTCAGAGCGCCGTGATGCTTGAAGATGCCGCGCCCGTCTTCGTCGCTGCATCGGTGATGGAGCCTGCCCCACTTGCACGTGATGCGGGAGCTGCGCCGCTGTCTCCATCGCGTCCCTCCTCCAAGCCTCGGCCAGCGAACGTCGACGAGCCCCCTGGCTTCTAGGCCAAGGCGCTGCTAAGGCCTCTCGCGATGCCCTCCCGCGCGTTGCTTCTCGCTCTGGCGTTCACCGCACACGTGGCGCACGCCCAGGTGGACACTGGAGACGCCGCGCGCGACGAAGCCCGAAAGCTTTACACCGAGGGTGTGGCGCAAATGAAGCGAAAGGATTTTTCTGGCGCTCACCAGTCTTTTGCCAAGGCCAATACCCTTTATGAAGCCTCCACAATTAAGTTGCAATATGCACTCTGTCTGGAGAAGGAAGGCAAATTCGACGAGTCCAAAACGGTGCTGCGTGATCTGGTGGCGCACCCACCAATTGTCACCGACTCGCAGCCTCTGAAAGAGGCGTATGCCAAGGGCATCGCGGCGCTGGCCCGCATCGAAGCCAGTCACCCCGTGGCCGTCATCCCGTCTGCCGCCGCCGCCGCCGAGCCTGCATCCGCCATTGCCACGCCGGCCACTCCGAAACCGGAAGCACCCGCGCAACCTAGGTACGACCTTTCGGCAAAATCCGTCGCCGTCGCGCCAT
>JAYWGD010000466.1:0-1606 GCA_043778435.1 Myxococcales bacterium
CCTTACGCTCTTGTCGCTCGTGCTCATGGGCACCGACGACTCTAGGCAACATGAGACCATTGCATCGATGCGTCTACGTGCACTGCGCAGCTATCAGCACGGCGACCGCGAAGGTTTGAATGGCGCGCTCTCGGAGGCGCAGGGCTTTGAGGCTTGGGACCGCGCGTTAGAGCACATGAGTTTGGCGCTTTGGACCACGTCGAGCGATGCCCAAGAGTTGCGTGCCGCGGTCGAGCGCGCGCTCTCATCCACCAACGACACAGCCGTGCGCGAGGCGTATCTCGCGATGGGCATATCGCAATTGGCTTTGGTGCAAGGCGCTGCTGCAGAGGCAAATGCGCTGCTCGCCGTGCTCCCCGGGTTGGATGTTGCGCTGTGCGAGAGCGCTGCCGAGGCTGCTGCGGTTGCGTTCGGCGATTCCGGGATGTTTCGAGCAAAACCAGGACAAGATTCGGCGCTTCGCGATGCGTTGTCGCGTGGCGATGGCCGCGCATACGGGTTTGCTCGGTTGGAGCAGCGCGCTCACTGGACGTGGCCCGTCGTCGCTGCCGCTTGGGCCGTTGCGCCAGCGGAGGACAGTCCACGACAAGAAGCCATTGCGAATCGATGCATGCGTGTTGCATCCAATTTTGAAGAACAAGCATGGGCGTTCCAGCTGGGTCTCAAGCGCCTTCAACCGCACGCGCTGTGGACATGGTTTGAAGGCGCTCCGGCAGCACTCGTTTCTCCCACGCAGCGTCATCGCGCAAAGTTTGTACGTGCACTCAGTTCCGGAAATCTTGAGCTCGCAGCGGAGCGAGCCATCGCATGGGCGGACGCAGAGGCCCCACAAGGCCAACAGAGCTTGGCGCTCATGGCGGCGGCCTACTGCGATGCGCCCTCGCGCCCAGAGCGCGCAACCCAGCACGCACTCACAGCCGCCGCGCTACAAAGAAACAATGCCCATGAGGCCTCCGAAGCGCTGCAACTTGCCATGCGCGCAGGAGGCTCCTTGCGCGGCGCCGACCTTAGCGACGCCAGCACGGCCGCAAGTGGTCAGGTTGCCATCTCGCAACTTCGCCAAGGCCTTTCGCTCGAAGCAAAACAGCACTTAAAGCGCCTGGGCGAGGAGGAGATGCAAGAAAAGGGGGCGGCACTGGCAGCCAATCTTCTTTGTGCCGCGCTGCTTGGCCCGGCGTTGCTTGAGCACCATGAGAACCACACCGATCTCATGCTCGCACTCCGACGTACGGGCGCACGCGAGCTGGTGGCGGTGTGGAGGCGCGCCGCAACCCGAGGCAAAAACCAAGTCGCAGCATCGGCCGGTCTTTTTGCGCAACACCCAAGCGAGGCGACGTGGCTCGATTGGGCCCATGCGGCCTTCGCGCATCGAGACTCGGAGGCACTCCTCGGCGCCCTTCAAGCCATTTCGGTGCTTCCAGGCGTCACCTCGGCGCAAGCCGCAACGATGACCGCCCTGTCGCTGCGTTACCTTTCTGATTCAAGCACCTTGGGGGCTCCAGAAAGCACGGGGGGAGATGCGGGCGCCACGTTGCTTCGACTCGATGTCACTCCCCCTGGCCATGAGCCTGCGGAGCGGGCGCAAACGCTGCTCGACGCGGCGCAA
>JAYWGD010000467.1:0-4445 GCA_043778435.1 Myxococcales bacterium
GTCGACTTTGACGTAGAGTTGCAATTCAACAACTTTCGGGACTGATCTCTATGACCGTTTCTGATCGCAAACTCTTCGGCACCGATGGCATTCGTGGTCTCGCCAACGCAGGCGCGATGACGCCCGAACTGGCGCTTAAATTGGGGCGAGCCATCACGCACGTGGCAGGGCGCGGCAAAAAGCACGCGCCTCGCATCGTCATTGGAAAAGATACGCGCCTGTCGGGCTACATGCTTGAGTCGGCCATCGCCTCCGGGGTTTGCTCGATGGGCGGACGCGTGATGCTGTGCGGGCCTGTTCCGACACCGGCCGTCGCACACCTCACCACGAGCATGCGTGCCGATGCGGGCCTCGTGATCAGCGCGAGCCACAACCCTTTCGACGACAACGGCATCAAGGTCTTTGGCTCGGATGGCTTCAAGCTCCCCGATGCGCTTGAGTCCGAACTCGAGCAACTGATGATCGACGAGCATCGGATTGGGCCATTGCCAACGGGCGCGGGCATCGGGCGCACACAGATGTTGGAAGATGCACGCGGTCGCTACGTAGCGTTCGCCAAAAATACCTTCCCCAAAGAGCTCACGCTCGAAGGCCTACGCATTGTCATCGATGCGGCGCACGGCGCGGCCTACAAAGTTGCGCCACTGGTATTCGCTGAGTTGGGCGCGCGCGTCTACGCGGTGGGCGTGAAACCCAACGGCATCAACATCAACGACAATGTAGGCGCGCTTCATCCCGAGCATGTACGCACCGAAGTGGTTCGACGCGGCGCGCACGTGGGCATTGCTTTGGATGGCGACGCCGATCGCTTGGTGGTTATTGATGAGAAAGGCCAAGTGGTCGACGGCGATGCGGTGATGGCCATTTGCGCACGTAAAATGCTGGATGCCAAGGAACTCAAGAAGCGCACACTGGTAGCCACCGTGATGAGCAATTTGGGGCTTGAGCGCGCCATGAAGGACATGGGCTGCAAGCTGCTGCGCACCGATGTGGGTGATCGCTACGTCGTCGAAGCCATGCGCAAAGGTGGCTACAACTTGGGTGGCGAACAGAGCGGCCACTTGGTGTTCTTGGATCACGCATCGACCGGCGATGGCATTGTGGCGGCACTGCAAGTGTTGGCCATCATGATGCGCACGGGAATCCCGCTCTCGGAGCTGGCCCGCAATGCCATGCAGCGCGTTCCCCAAGTGCTCGAAAATGTTCGCCTCTCGGAGAGGCGCAAGCTCAGCGATATGCCGAAGTTGGCGGCCGCCGCGCGCCGCGTCGAAGCAAGCTTGGGCGCGGAAGGGCGCGTGCTCATTCGCTGGAGCGGCACGGAGCCCAAACTTCGCGTCATGATCGAAGGCCCTGACGATCAGCGCATTCGCGGTTGGGCAAAAGAGCTCTGTGATGTCGCCGCCAAAGAGGTGGCTTCCTCATGATGCGGAGCATCTTCGCGAACACCGCATGGGCGATTGCCGCTGCGTTGCTCGCAACGCAAGAAGCGCATGCCAAAGCCTCGGCCGAGACGACACAAGGCTATGAGCGCGCGTGGAACACGGCCGTGCGCTACGTGCGCGTGGACCAGAATCTCAAAGTGACCGAGAAGGACTTCGAGGCCGGCTACGTGGCCTTCGAATACGTGAGCGCCGAAAGTGGCAAGAGCATCTCGCCAGGGGCCTTGGAGTTGGTAAAACTGGACGGCGGCAAGGTGCGCATCTCGGTGCAACTCTCCAAGATGCCGCGCTACCATGAAGACGTATTTCTTCAGGGAATCACCAAGAAAATCCGCGAGGACTACGGCGACACGCCGCCACCCGCGGCCCCCGTGGCGCCCAGCAAATCTCCGCCCTCTCCTGCTCCCGCCAAACCCGAGAGACGAGGCAGCGACGACTTGTGAAACTGCGATTGCAAGGTGCCGCAGGTGTGGCGCGACAGAGTGTGTTTATGCGATTGCGAGGTGCCGTAGACGCGGCGCGACGGAGCCCTCTTTGGTGGTTCTACGTGGCGATGATTCTCCTCAGACTCGGCGCGGTGCCTTGGGGGCTGCCTGCGTCGGACGGATGGGACAATGATGGCGTGGCGCCGCGTGACTTTCTGCCGGGCTTGTTACAGACGTTTACACCGGGTGAATACTACACGTACCCACCGCTGCATGCGTTGCTGCTCACACTGGTGAGTCTTCCGGTGTTGATCGTGGGGGCATTGACGGCCCCATCGTTTGCCCCACTCGCGCTGCGTGATCACTTTCTGCATCCGGCCCTGATGACGCCCATCGCAGTCCTCGCGCGACTGGTTTCGGTCGCGTTCGCCTGCGCCATCATGCACGCGATTTGTTGTCTTGCCGACGAGCTGTTCGGCGGCGAATCACGAGAGCATTCGCTGCGGGTACGCCGATGGACGGCAGCCGCACTGCTTTGCAACGTCTCCCTCGGCTACTACAGCGCGACCAGCAATCTGGATGTCCCTTCCTTGGCTTGGACGTGCCTTGCGATGCTTGCGCTCACGCGTATGCTCAAAGCACAAGCGCCAACCTCACTGTGGCCATTTGTCGCTTTTACGGCCTTCGCCATTTGCACCAAAGATCAGGCCTACGCCAGCTTTGCACTCAGCGTTCCCATCGTGTTGCTGGCAAAAATAGCCAGCACCGCGACACCTCTTCGTCGTGCATGGCTCTTGCAAGGACTCAAGGCCGGAGCAAGCATTGTCATTCTTGTATTGTGCATCGATGGCGCCATCTTCAACCCTCGTGGATTTCTTGCGCGCCTTCGCTTTCTCACAGGGCCTGCCAGCAAAGAGCACGGCTACTATGCCAAGACACTGGCAGGAACCTACTGGTGCTTGCATGATGTGGCTGCGAATTGGCGCAACTACTATCCCTACGCACTCGCACCTCTGCTGCTCGTAGGCCTCGTGTTGCTTGCAGGGCGCGCGCGCAAAGATCGGGCTTCTCTTGCCCTCGCCTATTTGCCTTTGCTGGCCGCCCTGTCATTCACGCTCGCGTTCAATCTTCCAGCAGGACGCACGGAGCAGCGTTTTGTCCTTCCTCAGAGCGTCTTCCTCACCGTGTATTTGGGCATTGCGATGGCGTGGCTCTCTCAAAAAGCCATTGCGCGTTACACGCTTTTTGCTGGATTGGCCTATGCAGCCTGGGGCGTTGTTGGGCTGCTCGCATCTTTGTGGAACGACCCTCGCTACGCCGCCGAAGCTTGGATGCGCGCGCACTTCGCACCTGGCAGCTCAGTCGAGACCTACGGAGAAAGCGTGTACTTACCACGCTTTCGCAGCGACATTGCGCTGCAGCGTGTTGCGCCCACGCCTAGCACTCGACGCAATCCCGTCGCTCATGCGGTAGAGCTCCAGGCGAACATTTCAGAGGCCTTGATGCGTCAACCAGAGTTCATTGTGCTAACCCAGGTTTGGGCGGCGCGGTACCTCGGTGAGGCCCCTCCGAACAAGCGCGTGTGGGATCTGCCTCGCACCAATCCATCACACTACAATGCCGTCTTTGAAGACACCGCCACGCGCGCCTTCGTCACTGCGCTCGAGCGCGGAACCGCACAATACGCGCGCGTGGCGGCCTTCGACGACGAGCCTCGCCTTTGGCCTAAATTGCAAATGCACGCAAGCACCTCTTGTGATTGCGGCATCTGGATCTATCAGCGAAAAGACACGATTAAGTAGTGGCCGTGACTTTGCGTGGCGCGATGACGGTGAGCAACGAAGGCAGGAAGAAAACTGCGCCGTAGACGCATGCAACCTCTCCAAACACTGCAAGCTTGCCAAAGGACTCTAGCGCCTGAAAGTCCGAGTACATCATCGAGCCATATCCAACCACGGTGCTGAAGCTGCAAAGCAAAACAGCACCTGCCGAGCGCTTCACCGCGGTGGCCACATCGCCGCCCAGCAAGCGCACTCGATCGGCGATGTTGAACGGATACTCGCAGCCAATTCCTAGCGTAATCGGGATGGCAATGAAGTTGATGTAGTTGATATGGATTCCCTTGTAAGCTGCACCCCCCAGCAACATGGTGGCGCCGAACAAGAGCGAGAGCAACACTGCCAGCGCCGAACGTTTGGATCGTGAAGCAAAAAGCACCACCAACGCAACCAAACCGAACGCCACACCAGATGCGAGCGGGCCATCGCGCCGCATGCTGTTCAGCATCTCCGCAAAGATACTGGAGCGACTTGCCGTCATGACCTGCGTTCGATCAGGCAGCACAACATTGTCTATCGTCGCAGACATCCGAAGATGATTGTGACCATCAGAGAAGAACACGTTGTCGCGCGGGGCAATGTAGAACACGGTCCCAACAGTGCCGTTGGATTCGGTGAAGCGGCGACGAATGAGCGGGGGCAGGTCGTCAGGCTCAAGCACGCGCAAGGTCTCCGGTGGACGCGCTCGGGCGACATCTTTTTGCTCTTCGGTGGAGAGCTCGGAGACGACGCGCTCGGTAAGC
>JAYWGD010000468.1:0-4433 GCA_043778435.1 Myxococcales bacterium
GACGGACGCGAGGGCTCGGCTCTGTACAGCGCCTACGACATCGGTGCTGTGCCTCGCATCTATGCGTATGAGACGTGCCTCGAGAGGGCCAAAACCAAACGCACAACGCCAAGCCGTTCCGATCACGCGCTGAGCACAGGTACACGGATGGGCGCCGAGATAGGTGCAGTTTGCACGCTTCGAGAACCGCTCTCCTCTTGCTCAACGCGAGATGGACGCGCGGCTCGTGGCGCCGAATTTTCCGATCTTCAAGCCGTGTTGTTCGAAGGAAGCGTCACGTTTCAGGTGTCGGATTGCAAGTGGTCGGCTGGCGGCTGTCGCCCATTCCTCGTAGGAGAATCATTGGCCGGTGCAGCTGAATCTGTACTCGATGCAATTGAGCGGGGCGTTGCACGCAGTGCCCTTGTAGAACTTGGCGAGACCACGCTTCAGCTCCGTGTGTCGCGTGAAGGCGGGCTTGCGCTACGCGTCACTGACGCCGATGCATCATCGAGCGATCGCAGCCCGTGGCAGACCGTCAGCAGCGATGTGTGGGTGTGCTTGTGCGCTCGATTCGCATCCAGATTGTGCGCACTGCTTGCAAAGCAAAACGCGAGCTACGCCCGCAACCTTCGCGTCACTCGCTTGCGACGTCGCGCAAAGACCATCGCTGAGCGGGCCAAGCTTCTCTTCCGCACCGAATCTGTCCTGAACGCTCGCCCTGACGACTATCGCCCTCGGGAAAATGCCCCAGTCCTAGCGCGCGCCAGCGACCGCCATCTTGCAGCACTGGATCTGACGCCGCGTCGCCTTGCGTACACCGAACGATGGCGCGCGCTGGTCCCAACCATGGATCTGCGCGGCACGTTTTTGGCAGGAGAAAAGCTGGTTCTGAGCTCGGCAACGGAAACCTATGCGCTCGACAGAAGCACAGGCGAATTGGTTTGGAGAACCCGTCTGCCACGCGGACTTTCAATCGCCTCACCGCGCGGCCTGATCCGCCAGGCCCCCGATGGCCAAGTGGTGATCATCGACGTGGAAACGGGCAAAGTTCGCCTCCGCACATGGCTCGCACCGCGCACCTCGCGCAGCGGCGTGGCGCTTGCGATCACCGGTGATGGTGTTCCTCCGCAGATGCTTTTGTCCGAGGGCGAGCGCGACATTGTCTCGCTGGATCTCATTACAGGCGAGCCGCGATGGCGCTTCCGTTGCGCGCGCAGCAAAGTCGTTCGCGCACGACGCCTCGGCAAGTTGGTGTATCTTACAGACACACGAAATACCGTGACCGCACTTGATGCGCAAACGGGACAAATGGTTTGGAGACGACGAGATTCGCTCGGGTTTCATCACGCGCCTACGTTGTCTAGCGACACCATGTACATCGTTGCAGGAGCCGAGAACACTCGCGGAAAGCTCTGCGCACTGGACGCCTATTCGGGGGATATTCGCTGGCAAAACGAATGGGAAGTCACGCCTGCGTCGCTCGACGCCCCGCCCGTCGTTCACGGCGCATTCGTCAGCGTGCCCGTACGTGTGCGTGATGGAGTTCAACTGCGCTGCCACCGCACCGACAGCGGTGAGCTTCAACACTTGCGAGGCGCATCGATGTTTACTGCAGGCTCGTCATGGACGCATGTGGACTCTACCCTCATCGTGCATGAGACCGGCGGACGTCTGGTCGGCGTAGACCCCCGCGCTGGCGGCGTGGCGTACACCAACAAGCTTGGCCCCACCCATGAGAGCGACGTCCCGCGCCGACTTGAACCGGTGTTGAGAGCCGGTGTGCTCTTTGTGCCGCATGCACACGTGCACGTGATCGATCCGACGTCGGGCAGGCAAATCTCAATGCTTCGGTCACCTGATGCGATTCCCGACCTTATCCGCGTCGACGAACGATGCAACGTGTATGTGGCCGAAGAAAGCGGTCACGTCGTGGCCTACGGCGTGAGCAATCAACTGGGCTTAGTCGCGGCCAATCAATAGCGCGCTCTCGCCGCGGGCAAGACAAGACGCGTAGCGCCGCATCACTTTGAAGCGCTGCGTCGGATGGTCACGCGCTTGAGCACCACGGGCGTCAGAGGCATATCGCGCGGCCCCTTCGCCACCGTCGCGATGTCGTGCACCGTGGCCGTTGGTGCACATTCGCCAAAGATGGTGTGCCCAAGGCGATCCAAGTGCGGCGTGGGTGCATCGGTGATGAAAAACTGCGAGCCATTGGTGTTGGCGCCGCGGTTCGCCATGCACAGGAGCCCAGCGCGATCGTGGTGCGCGCCTTCCCAAATCTCATCCGCAAACTCATAACCAGGGCCGCCGCTGCCGTTCCCATCAGGATCGCCGCCCTGGATCATAAACCCCGCAATCACGCGGTGGAACACAGTCTTGCCGTACAGGGGTTTGCGCGACCACTTGCCATCGCTTCCCTTCCAAGGCCGGAGTCCACGGGCCAAACCTACAAAGTTCGCGACGGTGGCCGGGGCCTTGTCCTCATACAATTTGCACACCATCTTGCCGCGCGACGTATCGAGCTCCGCTTCGAGCGGACCGATGCCGGCCAAACCACGGGACGCATCAGCCAACGCAAAGACGCCGTGAACCGGATCGTCGGGCGCTGCAGGCACCACTCGCTCCACGGCTTTGGGGGCCAGACGTGACGAAGGCGACGCAATCGCTGGTGATACCTGCGAGCTGCTCGTTGTCGTCGTCGGCTGCCAAGATTTTTGCGCTGGTGATGCCTCGGATGCCGCACGGCTGCAGCCTGCAGAGATGGAAACGAACACAAAAATGACGATGAAACGAACAAAATAATAGCTCATGGTGGGTTCTTCGATGAAACGCTTTCTGCAATGCCGATGTCAAGGTGCATGCCTGGTTTCAGCCCATGTCGTCGCGACCAGCCGGCATCAACCTCCAGCACGTAGCGTCCCTCACAGCCGCAAGAGCGGGGCGCATCATTCAGCGTCGGCACCTCCTCTAAAATGGCTTGAATGAACCCATCCTCATCGACAAAAACAATGTCCAATGGGATGCATGTGTTATGCATCCAAAATGTTTGCACGCGACGTTCAAGATCAAACAGCATGCCGTGACCGTCATCGAGACGGTGCCGGCGGTACATAAGCCCGCGCTCAGCCTCGGCGTGCACAACGGCAAGCTCTGCCGTCAGACGGCTACCGGTCTCGCGCACCGCAAGTTTTATGCGCTTGAACGGCATGCCTCCAGGCAACGGATCTGACGGGCAAAGCTCGGGCGCCAAAGTGGCAGCCGGAGACACCGCCGGACCCATCTCACGCATGCAGCGCTTGAGCGGCTGCGACTCTGTGCTGCGAGGCGGCCCAAGTGGCGGGTCTTTGGAGCACGCCGTGACACTTAGCGCGCTCACCGAGAGGCATAAAACAACGTTCTTAAAGCCTATCGACATCATGGAGGCCACGCTCCGGCCTGATGCAACTTCCCGGGCAAACTGTGTCCTACGAATCCGGCTGCCGTTCGCGCAGCAGCCACCAAGCCTGACAGATCGACCCCCGTGCTCATGCCCATTCCATCCAGCATGTAGACCAGGTCCTCGGTACAGAGGTTGCCCGCCGCGCCGGGCGCGTAGGGGCACCCCCCTAGACCACCAAGAGAAGAATCGATATCGCGCACACCGAGCTCCAGCCCTGCGGCCACATTTGCAAGTGCTGTGCCACGTGTATCATGCATATGCATGGCAATCTTGTGCAGGCCTACCGCACCCCCGAAGTGCTGGAGAGCGCTCGTTGTTTGAAGCGGCGTTGCAACGCCGATGGTGTCTCCAAGGGAGACTTGATAGCAACCAAGATCAATCAATTTGCTTACCAAACGCACAGATGCTGCAATGCTCATGAGCCCCTCGTAAGGGCATCCCCAAACAGTCGACACATACGCTCGCACCCGAAGCCCCGCGCCAAGAATCTCCGGCACCAGCTCAGCGTATTCCGCAATCGTCTCGGACACACTGCGGTTGAGGTTTTTCTTGTTGTGCGTTTCGCTCACGCTCAAAGCAAGCGCGACTTCGGTGACTCCGCTGTGTCGCGCACGTTCGAACCCTTGGGCGTTGGGAATCAGGGCACTGCAACGCACACCTGGATTCGGCCTCAATGCAGCGCAGAGCGCCTCGGCATCGGCGAGAGCTGGAATCCATTTGGGATTCACAAAGCTCGTTACTTCGATGCGCTTGAGCCCTGCATTCTGCAACGAGTCGAAGAGCTGAAGCTTTTGCTGCGTTGGCAAAAACGACGATTCGTTCTGCAACCCATCGCGCAACGAGACCTCATACACAGACACGACATTGGACGAACTCATGGTTTTTTGCTTGTTTCTCGGATGTAGTCAGCGGTGAGCACAAAGCGATACTCGGATGCCGCATGCACGGAGTCCGCAGGCGTTGTGCTCAGAAAATAGTCACGAATGCGCGAGATGCATTGCGCGCGATCTGC
>JAYWGD010000469.1:0-1587 GCA_043778435.1 Myxococcales bacterium
ATGACTCAGCTTTTGCGCGCTGCCATGTCTCGCGGAAAGTTGCGTGTGATCGCCACTGCGAGCTTTGAAGAACACCGACGTGAGCTCGAAAAGGACCGCGCGTTCATGCGCTGGTTTCAGCTCGTCGAGCTGCTTGAGTTGAGCCACGATGCAGCGCGCGAGGTGGTGGCGGCGCGCTTGCCTACATTGCGTGCATTCCACAAGTTAACGCTCAAAAAAGGTGTGCTCGATGCAAGCGTTCGCCTCTCCAAAGAGCGGCTCCCTGAGCGACGCCTGCCCGATGTTGCGCTCGATGTGCTTGATGCCGCGATGACCGCAGTGCGCCTCGAGGCCCGCGCGAGCGCAGTGCGTGTTCGCGACGTAGAAGCGGTGATTGCGCGGATGGCGCGTGTCCCCGTTGAGACCGCAACGCAAACGGATCGCGCGCGCCTGGAATCGCTCGAGAGCACATTGAAGACTGAATTGTTTGGGCAAGACACGGCCATCGAAGCGGTGGTTCGCGTTCTGCTTTTGGCACGTGCGGGGCTACGAAGCGGCGACAGGCCCGAGGCTAGCTTCTTGTTTACAGGTCCCACCGGCGTGGGAAAAACGGAACTGGCGCGCACGCTTGCACGCACCCTCCAAGTTCCTCTTCATCGCTTTGATATGAGCGAGTATACGGAGCCACACTCCGTGGCCCGACTCATCGGCGCACCGCCCGGCTATGTCGGGTTCGACCAAGGCGGACAGCTCACCGATGCGGTTGCGAAGAGCCCACACTGCGTCGTCTTGCTCGATGAGATGGAGAAGGCTCACCCGCAAATTTACAGTCTGTTGCTACAAGTGATGGATGCCGGGCGCCTCACCGACCATCACGGAAAGACCACCGATTTCCGCGGCGTGATCTTGTTGATGACCAGCAACGTAGGCGCACGCGATAGGTCGCGGCGTAGTTTGGGCTTTGCCAGCTCCGGCGTGAACCACGGCGATGCCGAGCTCGAGTACAAGCGTGTCTTCAGCCCCGAATTTCGCAATCGACTGGATGCACGCATCGATTTTGCGCCTCTTGCAGCGGAGCAAATGCGGTCCATTGTCGACAAGCTCATTGCCGAGATCCAAGCGCAGCTCGTGAGCAAAGCGGTGGTGTTGCGGGTCTCCGACGCCGTGCGCGACGACTGGGCGCGGCGCGGGCACGATCCCGACATGGGCGCACGCCCGGCCGCGCGGTTGCTCCAGGAAGAACTGCGCGTCCCACTGTCGCGAGAGATGCTGTTCGGTGCACTCAGCAAGGGCGGCAACGCCATCGTCGAATTGGATAGCGCAGGCATGCCAGCGCTCACAGCCGCTACAGCTTAAGAGCCCTTTTGAGCTTCACTCAGTAAGTCTCTTCAGGCTCTCCGTTCTTGCACTTGTCGATGGCGATCGACCACTTTTGTGCAAGCTTGCATTCGAGCGAGCGTCGCTCTGCTTGGCGAAGAGCGCGATCAAAACCGACGACCTCACCCACCAACATGTTGGGGGCTCGGCCCAGTTCGGGCTCTTTGGAGCCAGCGGTTCCCCAGCCATTGCGGGTCGAATCGACGTTGCGCGAGGCAACCCTTTCGCAGG
>JAYWGD010000470.1:0-4398 GCA_043778435.1 Myxococcales bacterium
AATGGTGCCGTGCCCACTGGCTCTGTTTCATCGCATTTCAAAGCAGACTTAGGCGGAAGCATTCAAGTATTCGGCCGAGGCCTAAGCGCGAGTGTGAACGTCATGGACAAGGTGGTTGGGCCCTCCGCAGCGTGGACATTTTAAGTTCACGCTGGGAAGGGCCAGGCTCATTTTTTCACCCTTGCCAGCGTTGATCTAAGGAGAGCCATCTCACCCGTTGGGTGCGGCTCCACCATCAACGGGAGCTGGCAAGCAGCACATCGCTCCTACGCCCCCACCACCGTGACCTTTGCCTGCCACTGTTTCTCGCCAAGCGCGGAGATGGCCACTGAAGTCGCGGCGCCCGCCGCACGACGCCGCGCCCCAGGCCCCAAAATCTCCGCCACTTGCCCCCGAAACGCATTTGCGGAGGGGCAGCTTTGTGGTGCGGACCACGTCAGCATCATCTCCGCATCCGAAGGCCCCCCGTGAGCCTGATGCACGCCCGCGCCCCACACGCCCATCAGCATCAAAAGACCGCGGTTCACTGCGCGGGGTACAACACCAACGCCACCACGCCAAACAACTGAGCGCTGCTTCGAGGCAGCCCTTGGTTGAGCACATCGTCACGATCCACGGCCCCCAACAATTGCCCACGCGCTTCAAACTGCATTGCGACGGCAGGCGCCATGCGCCACTCGTAGCCGACGTGCAAGCGAAGCAAATTGTACGCCGAGGAAGCCTCGGCCCCCAGCCCCGCATTCTCCTGAACGACCGCAAAACCCAAGGCGCCACCAATGTAAGGCCGAAGCGAGGTCGGGTTCGTGCGCTGCAAATAGGCGCTTCCCGAGACTGTCCAATCAGACTGAAAACGGTCCGTGCTCGACGTCTGACTGTACGTCCCAGCCACGCCTACGCTGATAACCACATCTTGCGCGCGATAGCCGAGCTTCAGCCCCGCGCCGCCCACCGGCGATACGGGCTTCGCGCTAAAGTCTACGGCGCCCAGCGCTTCGATTCCGATCGCGATGCCTTCACGATCGGCGCGCTGAGCGGGGACGTTGTCGCCAGGGGCGACATCGTGGGACCGTTGCATCGAGCCTCCGCGTGCATGCACGACGGCGGGCTGAGGCGCGTAGTATTGCTGCGGCTTCGGGGGCTGCGCTGCCGGGGGCTGCACTTGCCCCCCGGGTTGAGGTCCAGGTTGGGACACGGGCGCGACGGCTGGCGGAGCTGCATTGAGCGGACCAGGTGCAGGCGCGCACGTCAGGCTGCCCGGCGGACACGAGTTTTGCGCAAACACCGCAGACGTAAACGACATCGAACTGGCGGTCACAATGGATGCAATCTGCAAACTTCTCATCCTGGAATCTCCTTGTGGGGTGTTCAGTAAGACGCGACCCAGCCCTGGATTCATCGCCCTGCTGTCGGATACGAGCTTTAGGCTACGCGCAATCCTGATAAGACACCACCATCATGCCCCCACTTGCACGCCTCAAACCCGGACATGTACGACCCGTGTGGACCGGCCACCCATGGGTGTACGCCCAAGCCTTGGAGCGCATCGAAGGCGGCGCACTGAAGGGCGACGAGATCGACGTCGTCGATCCCAAGGGCCAGTTCTTGGGTCGAGGCTTTTACTCGCCGAGCAGCGCCATTCCGGTGCGCATTTTAAGCCGCAAAAAGGACGAAGCATTGGACGCCGCGTTCTTCCGCACACGCATCGCCGCAGCCATCTCCTTGCGCCATACGTTGGGCCTGGGGTTGGAGGCTGCGAACGGCAAAGGTCAGACCACAGGATACCGGCTTGTGCACGCCGAAGGCGATGGAGTCCCTGGTCTGATTGTGGATGTGTTTGGCGACGTCTGCGCGGTGCAATTGCTCACCGCGGGCATGGCGGCACGCGCTCAACTGGTTTGTGCGGCTCTCATGGCAGAACTCAAACCTTCTGCCATCTTGGATCGTACCCCGGCGCGCGCCGGCGAACTCGAGGGCTTCTCGGTCGGCCGCGGATTGCTCGCAGGCACGATGCCCGACGCACTCCGTTTTGTAGAGAACGGCTTACGCTACGAGCTGCCACTCGAGATAGGCCAAAAGACGGGCTACTATTTTGATCAGCGAGCCTTGCGCGCCCGCGTCGCCACACTTTGCAAAGGCAAAAGCGTGCTCGATAGCTATTCTTTTGTAGGTTCCTTCGGCATGGCCGCAGCACATGGCGGCGCGCTGCGCGTGCGCAGCGTGGACACCAACGCTGTGGCACTCGAAGTCGGCGCTGCGTGCGCGCATCTCAATGGAGTGTCGGGGCCGATGGAGTTCGTACGCGAAGACGCCAAAGACGCACTGAAGGCCGCGCATGGCGCCTTTGACGTGGTGCTGGTCGACCCGCCTCGATTGGCCAGCAACAAGGGCGGCCGGGAAGCTGCACTTGCGCACTACACTCATCTCGCCGACCTCGGCGCGCGCGCCACGAGGGCTGGAGGCATTTTCGTGCTCTCCTCCTGCTCCAGCGCCATCGGCATGAGCGATCTCATGCGCGCACTTGCCCACGGCGCCATCCGCGCGAACATGGATGCGACCGTGCTCGAGCGGCACACGCAAGGCGCCGATCATCCGGTGCCCGCGGCCTTCCCCGAGGGCTTGTACCTCAAGGCGCTCATCGCAAAAATCACGCCGCGGTAGCCCCCACAATGCCACCTCGCGCGCTTCATTTGGCAACCCCGCCTTCGACCATTCAGGGCGTGCTGTTCGACCTGGACGACACCTTTCTCACGCACGGCCGCGTGAGCCGCGAAGCCTACAATGCGCTCTGCGATTTGGCAGACGCAGGCCTCATGCTCTTCCCGGTCACCGGGCGCCCGGTGCACGGCCTTGGCGAGTTTGCGGCAAGCATTTGGCCTGTCACTGGCTGTGTGCTTGAGAACGGAGGCGTCTTGGTGCGTCGTGCAGCGAGTGGCTCCAGCCGCACCATCGACTTCGGGACCGATGCGCAGACGCAAGCTTCCAACGCACTCAAGATGCGAGCCCTCGAAGAGGCCGCGGCAAAGCGGGTTCCGGGCATTTATTTGTCGAACGACAACCGACTGCGCCTGACGGATATCTCGTGGGACGTCGGCGAACATCACCGACCCAGCGAAGGCGACATTGAATCGCTCACGGCCCTCGCTCACGAGGCGGGCGCGTACACGGTGCGCTCTACGGTGCATCTGCATGCGCGTTTTGACGACACCGACAAAGCCCGGGGAAGCACCCACTTTTTGAGCACCCACTTTGGCATCGCACCCGAGGTTGCGCGCGAGACCTTTGTGTTCGTCGGTGACAGCGGCAACGACGCCCAAGCATTTGCATTTTACAGGCATTCAATCGGCGTGGCCAACCTCACCGCCCGCCTGCACGATGGGCCCCAAGCCCCGCGTTACATCACGCAAACGCCGATGGGCGCGGGCTTTGCCGAAGTGGCCGAATGGGTGTTATATTCTCTCGTACATTGAACGCCGCCGCCTCTCATCTCTATGCAAATTACAAGCAACTGCCGATCGTGTTTGATCGCGGCCTAGGCGCTCGACTTTTCGACACCACGGGCAAGAGCTATTTGGACTTTACGGCCGGCATTGCTGTGACGGCGCTAGGGCACGCGCACCCAGCCATGGTGCGCGCGGTGAGCGAGCAAGCGGCCAAGTTGTGGCATGTGTCGAACTACTACTTTAACGCGCCCAACCTGATGCTCGCCGACAAGCTTTGCGCCATCTCGGGTTACGATCATGCGCTCTTTTGCAACAGCGGCTCGGAGGCCAACGAGGCCATGCTCAAGCTCGCACGCGGCCACTTCTATCGCTCCGGCCAACCCGAGCGAACGCGCATCATTGCATTCGACAAGGCGTTTCACGGGCGCACGATGGGATCGCTCTCCATGACGGGCACCCCAAAATATCGGGAGGGCTTTGGTCAGCTCGCGGGCATCACGCATGTGCCTTTTGGCGATCTGAATGCAGTGGCTCAGCAACTAGGGCCGCAGGTTGCGGCGGTGATCGTGGAGCCCATCCAAGGTGAAGGCGGTGTGCTTCCGGCCACCGCAGAATTCTTGCAGGGTTTACGTGCGTTGTGCACTGAACATGGCGCATTGCTCTTGGTCGACTGCGTGCAAACCGGCATCGGCCGCACAGGCACGTGGTTTGGCTTTGAGCATGCAGACATTCAGCCAGATGCTATTTCACTCGCAAAAGGCTTAGGCGGAGGCTTTCCCATTGGCGCCATGCTGACCTCGGCCTCACTTGGCGGCGCGCTGCCCGCCGGTACGCACGGCACCACCTTTGGCGGCAACGCGCTGGGCTGCGCGGTTGCGAGCGCCGTGCTCCACATCATCGAGCTCGAAGATCTGATGCGCAATGCGGTGCTCATGGGGGTGAGACTGAGCACAGGGCT
>JAYWGD010000471.1:0-4396 GCA_043778435.1 Myxococcales bacterium
GGGCTGGGTCGACGGCCAAGTGCCCGAACTTGTACTCCGCAGCTACCTAAGCGATCTGCGAGACACCGAGGTAGACACGATCATCTTGGGCTGCACGCACTATCCGTTGCTGCGCGGCGTGATTGAATGGGTGGCGCAAGACTTGCTCGGCACGCATGTGCGGGTCATCGACAGCGCCGAGACCGTCACGCTTGATGTGGCCGAGCGGCTGCGGGCACAGGGATTGTTGCGCAACGCAGGCAATTTGGCGGGCAGTACCGAGCTTAACGTCACGGATATGCCGACGAGCTTTGCGCGGGTCGCGTCGCGCTTCTTGGGCTCCGAACTCGGAGACGTGCACCAGGTCGATTTGTAAAAAATAGGGGAATGAATCGTCACGGCCGCAGGTTGTTCAAGTGGAGCGACTAGAGCTCTAGCAGCAAGAGGAGCGACTGATGAAGCATAGCATTCCAAAAGCAAAATCACTGCATGCCGACACTGCGCGCGAGGTGGTCGCCGCAGCTCTCACGCCTTACGCCGACTTGGCACGAAGTATCGATGTACGCGTCGAATACGACGACAATCGAATCTGGCTCGTCGCCACATTGCACAACGGGCGCGTGCTGTTCGTCTCCGAGCGCGGAGCAACGGCGCGCAGCTTGGACTTGTGCATCGATACCATCACCGAACTGCTTGCACGTGAACGGAACGAGTTCGTGCAGCAGAGCGACAGACCATCGCGGATCATCTTAAAGAATCATCGCAGCGATCACACCGACATCTTCGAGGCGTGGGACGCGGTGTCCTGAGCAAAGGCTGTCACTCCGGGCGAGTGAAGGCCTTTGCATTTTGCACCGAAGTAGTGAAGGGCAACCCAAGCCGGCCGCTCTAGCGACCGGGTGGCTTCAGCGGCAACACCGAAGTCGATACGGGAGGTGGCAACATGCGTGAGCTGCCTCGTGATTCGGGCATCGCATCCATTTCGATGGTGCTTAGCGCGGCAAACACCTTGTCCATGCCAATCTCCAAGGCGGCTTCTCGCTGGAAGGTGGTGACCAGCTTGACCAAACGCAGGCAAGTGACGCGGCCCAAATCGGTTTCTCGCTCGAGATAGGCCTCAAATGTGCCGAAGCCCTTGGCGACATAAAGTTTGCGATCGCGGATGTCTTTGAGCACAACACCGATATCAAAGAAGCTCTTCTGAAGGCTCTTTCGAAGCGCTTTGATTTGCGTCGCCGCGTTGTGCAGCTCCGAGATCTTCTTCTTAATGTCCTCGGCTCCGTCCGGCGTTCGGATGGTCGCGCGGGCGCTACCGGGGAGTGCAGGCAAGGCCGCACGTGCGCGAGCTTCGGCGGCGTGTTTTGCAGCGTGACGAGCGGCCCAAGGAGCTGCGCCACGCACACCGGCAGGCTTGTTCTCATCGCCCGCTGCGACGGCTTCTACCACCGGTGCTGGTGCCTTGCTTGGTTTCGCAGCGGCCTTGGTCTTGGCCTTCGGGGTGGCGGCCTTGGCTGGCGTCGTGGCTTTGCTCGTGGTCTTTGCTGCAGCGGTTTTTTTCGTGGCCATAACAATCCTTTGCGCGCTCCATGCATCGAAGACGATTTCCGCCTCTCTCCGCGTGCACACGAGAATCACGGCTAACAGAGGAGCGACCGCGTGGACAAGCCCCATCTACACCGATGTCCTACATGATACGACAAGGTCGCTATTTTTCGCTGGAAAGCTCGTGCAGTCTGCTCATGACTGCTGCGGCGTGGCCAGCCACCGTGACCTTGGGCCAAACGTGGGCGATGCGGCCCTTTGGATCGACCAAAAACGTGCTGCGAATGGTTCCAGTGACGGCCTTGCCATACATCATCTTCTCGCCCCACGCCCCAAATGCCTGATGCAGCATTTTTTCAGGATCGGCCAAAAGCGGAACGGTGAGCGCTTCTTTCGCCACAAATTTGGCGTGACTTGCGAGTGTGTCTTTTGAAATTCCGTACACGAGCACCCGGCTTTTGAAGGCATTGCTCATCAGCGCCGAATAGTCCTTACATTCGGTTGTGCAGCCCGGTGTCATGTCTTTTGGATAGAAAAAAAGAACACTCCAATGGCCCGCCAGGTCTTTGGAAGAAACTTGTGTTCCGTCGCTACAAGCGAGAGAAAATAGAGGAAGCGCATCGCCAATGTTGAGCATGAGGACGGGATTCATCTCAGCTTTGCGTCGAAACGGCAAGTAACGGGGGGCGGGGGCTGCATTCTTCTTTACGCATGAGCGATGGACGGGCAAGAGATAGTGCATGTCTCGTCGTATCCATGCAGTGCTGGTTTCTGTGTTGGCCGGTCCTTTGTTGGTGAGCGCTTGCGGCTTCCGAAGTGACTTGGATCTGACGCCTGCGGGCGGAGTCGTCGTTCCTTTGAAAGCCGATGCCACAACGCAGTCGATTCAGGAGGATGGCACTAGTGCGACGGCGGATTCAAGGGTTGTTGCGGATGCGGTGGTGATGCCACTCGACGCAGCGGTTTCAGTGACGGATGCAACAGGGTCACCAGACGCGGGAGTTCTTTTCGACTCCTCCAACTTTCCGGACGCCTCGACTCCTCAAGTGGTGGATGCGCGCATCCCATTCGATGGACCGATGCCCGATGGTGTGCAATGCAATGCTGTCCGCTGTGCGGTGGGCGAGATTTGTTGTCTGAGCGCTAGCGCGGCTGGGGTCACGTCCACCTGCGCCGCGAGTTGCCCTTCGTCGGACGCAGGGCCTGTGGTGTCTGTGGGCTGCGATGGTCCTGAGGACTGTGCAAGCAACGGCGACGTGTGTTGCGTGAGCGTGGCTCTGGGCGCAGGAACCTTTCCAACGTGCAATGTGGGCAATGCAAGTTCGTCATGCAAACGTGCTTCTGCATGCGCTTACGAGTTCCCGTTTTCATGCAATGCTGCGCTGACATCTCAGACCTGCACCGTCGCAAGCGACTGCAGTGCCGACGCGCCCAAGTGCTGCGAACTCGGAGACTTGGGCATCAACAGCCGCTTTTGCACCGATACACTTGTCGCTGGTTTCCTTGGCAGCGCCTGCAACTGATGCGTTGTGAATTGCGAGAAGTCTGTATTATTGTGTTTTTCGTTTCTTCGTGTCGGCCAAGGCCCGAGGCTGCGAGCCCCACGGGGTCGCAAAGCACGATGGCTCCTGTGGCGATGGGCTTGCAAGCAATGCCACGCGGAGCCGCGGTGTATGGAGTGCTTGGCTTGGGGCAGTTGCGCGAGGCGCTGCGGCCGGTGCGACATTCAGAATCACTGCAGGCGAATCTTGAGACTCTTTTTTCCGCCGGGGTCGATGGTTCAAAACCTGCTTACTTCGCGGTTGCTGCCACGCCTCACGAAGGTCCGAGCGCGTTCTTCGCACACTTTCAAAAAGTGGCCGAAGGGAAAGCGAATGCAACCTCTGCGCCCTCCAGAGAGTATGCGCACTTGGCGCGCGTGCTTGTTCCCCTCAAAGAGGGAGTGAACCCAGTCTTGGCAGTAGAGCAATTGGCCAAGGGCATAAACGGAAAATTCGAATCACAAAGCTGCTCCAACGTAAGCTGTCCAGTGACTCCGAGTGCGTGGACGAGCGTTGGGGTGGTGCACGGGTTCAGAGACACCGTGGCGGTGTATGCCACGGCCGGAATGCTCAAAGTCGACATTGCGCGTCAGGTGTTCGAAAGGGAGGCTGCGGCCAGCACTTGGCTGCGCGCCAGGCTTGCCGCGTTTGCAGACGAGACCGGTGGTCCCGCAATAGGAAAGTGTGCATTGCTGAAGACAGATAACATCGCGTCAACGTGTCTAGATGCCGCTGCGATCGCCGAGACTGGAACGAGTGCTGGATATGGTCAGACGTTCTCGGCCCTCGTAGGCGCGGGGATCGGTCCCTCCGACGTCGCGCCCATTGCCCACGAAGGCCGGAGAGAAAGCGAGGCCAATCTTGCGCTGGCTGCATTCAGACCGCGCTATTTTGAAGATGCGACATTTACATGGTTGTCCAAAGGAGATCGGCTGGAGGCGTCGTGGGCCGTGGCGGGCGAAGCGGCGACAAAGCTCGCAGCAACGCTCAAAGTGGAACGCTGCATCGTGAAGTCTCGCGATGCCATTGAAGTTGAGAAGCTAATCGGCCAAGCGTTTTCACAGAAGGCTGACAAAGCCCGAGCGTCTGAACTGCTTGGAAAAGCAGGCGATGGGGGTGCCGCGGGTATGCTCATCTTGGGAAGCACCTTGTGGCCTGTTGGCATTGGAATGGAATACGGCCCGCTGCAAACGCTGGTCGGTACCCGAGCATGCATGAGCTTTCGCGACGGTCGGCTGCAAGCCAGTGTGGGCGATGTGACACTTCGTGTGCTTGAGGTGATCGATCGTTAGCACCAGTATATGCACTCTACATTCGAATAGAAGAAGGCCCTT
>JAYWGD010000472.1:0-4385 GCA_043778435.1 Myxococcales bacterium
ACACCTCGTCGATTGCGGGGCCATCCGCGTCTGCAAGTGCAAGCTCCAGCCAACGGCGACGATCTGCGTGCGTATTTGCAAACGTTTCGCGCATCGCGATCAGAGAGCTTGCAGCGCGGCTTGCAAAGGTGGGCGGCGCAAAAAGCAACACATGCGTGTACAGTGCCCGCAATCCTTCGACATTGTTCTGGCGCAGAAGAGCCTCTTCTGATGTATCCAACAGCGCAATGACCGCATCTTGGCTTTCGCGCACCAGAGCTATCAACGCCAGCGCCCGCGCCGGATCGTCCAGGTTGTCTAGACACACGCGAGCTCCCTGCTCAATGTGATGAAGCTTGTTCTCCTCGGCCTCCGCGTTGGATGCGAACGATGCCCGAGCAGAAACCCAAGCGTCCCACCGATGCGCAGCCGCCAGCCTAGAGAGAAGAACCTCTTGCGCCCATTCGCTTTGAGGCCTCAACACCAACATGCGAACAAGCGTGTCGTTGATCCACGAAGGGTCCGTACTTCCATCAGCCATGGCACGCGTGACCAGAGCCTCGCGGAATTCCCATTCTACATCGGGGTCTAACGGGTGATTGGATTCAGTGGCCGCCGCGATGTCGAGCGCCGTGGACAATGCCATGCAACGCCCTGGTGTTGTCGCCTCGAGAAACGCCGTCCACCAGCCTTCGGCATCGCCAGGCATTTCGCTTGCCAAGCTCACTGCAAATGAGAATGTTCGCTCGGCGTCACGGCCTTGTTTGCTGCTCTCGTAAGCTTGGCGAAACGCCGCTTGCCGCCGCTCTGGCTCGAGGAAAGACTCCGCCAACACTCCGAGCAAGCGTGCAGAATCCAGCCATTGCCCGCGCGATTCGTACACCTCGACAAGCGTTGTCACGGCAACCTGGCGAACCACTTCTTGGCGAACGCAACGCTCCATGATGGGCATCCAAGCGTCACGGGAATCATCGAGCAAACGCGCTTCCTGAAGGGCATTCACGCATGCCACATAATCACCTGCCGACTCGGCCACTTCAGCGATACGCAGAAGCGTCGAGGCATCCGCAGAATCATCTTTCACACGCGCGGCAAGCAAAGCCGCCAAGGCCAGTCGATGCTCGCCAGAACGCGCCGCGCGCACGCCGTATCGCCGCCCTAAATCCGTATCTTGCGGGAAGAGATGCACCAACTCCAAGCTGCGTTCAGTGGCATTCGAAGGAGAGAGAAACACGCTCTCCTCCGCGTCAATCCAACGGACGAGAAGCCCTCTTTTGCGCTCGGAACCATCCGTCGCGTCTACGGCCGCACGCATGACTCTGCGGTAACGTGCGGACTCTGAGGCGTGAAGCAAGACATGCGCTGCGCACTCAACCCAAGACGAGTCCTCGGGGCGTGCAAGCACCATACGCTCGGCCCACCGAGCCGAGGCGACGCGTTCTTCCCCGGAGGCTTTGGCAATCAGAGTCACCAAGTCGGTGGGGTGAGCCAGTTGCAAAACCAAGTCTACAGATCCGTTCGCTTCGAGAACTTTCAATGCGCGCGCCGCACTCGCCATCGTCAACGCGTGCTTGAGCATGAGCGCAACCGTTGCCCCTGTGGGCTCTTCTCGCGCCGCAACGACCATTGCTTGAAACACAGCGGAGGAGGCCTCTGAAACATATGCACGCGGAGCCGTCGAATCTCCAGGTCGCAGTGTAAATGCTCCTAAAAGTGGAGCTGGTCGGTTCGATGGCAACGTTGCGAGAGTCTGCCGCGCACGCCACTCCGCCGCCCGAGTTTCGTCGCCGATCTCACTCAGCCTCTCGGAGATGAGCCGGGCCTCGTCGCGCGTCAGCGAGAGCTCGGCCAGTTCAGCAAGTACTTCTCTACGTGCAGCCACTGGGATCAGCGCGTTTGAGTACCACTGCAACATCAGCGAGCGATCGGAGAACCCTCGAGCCAAAACGCGCGCAATCAGCAGCCCGAGATCGCTCCGTTCGGCGTCGGAGTCCACCACAGCGAGCACCTCGGCGGCCGCTTGGACATAGGCCTCCGCGTCAGCCTCATGGGTTCGAAGCGCAAGGTCCAAACACTGCCGCGCAAGAGACTTGTCATAAGGGGCATTCCGTAGCGCTTGCATCGCTTCGGAGAGGGCCCCGTCGACTTGTCCCGCCCATTCCAGCAGTGAGATCAACTCACGACGTTCCGAGGCACTCTCCGCCACCGCGGCGCGCGTGTGGAGGCGCTCGCGAAGCCAAGCGACGACCTCCTCGCTGCGATGCAGCGAGCGCGCATAACGAAGAAGCAATGCGTAGGCCGCGCCGTCGTCCGGGCTTGCACGAAGAGCCTTGAAGAGACACTGAATGGCCCCTCTTGCATCGTTCAGTCGCTCGAATCGACGAATCGCGGCGCGGCGCAAAAACTCGACCGACTGAGTCGGTGAATCTGCCGTCGCGGCCAGCGTCTCTTCGATGAGAGCCGCATCTTCATCGCGCCCCTCAGCGTCGTAGATGACAGACAATTCCCGAAGCACCAGAGGATTTGCAGGCTCTAAACGTCGGCGACGCTCGAGCACTCGACGGAGATCCAAACCCTGATCTCCACACTCCTTCAGCGCGCGATGCAATTGCGCAAGCAAGGTCAAGATCTCCGGGTGGGAATCATCGAGCAACTCACATTCGCGCTGAAGCACCCCCAAGGCCTCGCGGCTTCGCCCCGCGCGCTCATAGCTGGTCAGCAGTGTATTTCGCGCGATGCTATCGCCTGGTGCGACACGCCAAGAATCACGTGCACTCTGCACTTGGGCATCTTCGTCGTGCGCCAAGCCTTCTAGATTCTCAAGCTCTGCACGCCAGTGGGGTTCACGATCATCTTGTTCACCCTGCACGATCAGAAGAGCTTCTTCTACCGCACGCCGCAACTTGCCCCACTGCTTGCGCTCTGAAAAGTAGCCTCGCAAATACTGCAGGGCCTCTTCGTCCGCGGGCTCCATCGCGCGTAGCACCTCGTACCAACGCGCAGCATCATCAGGAGCCGAGCGTTCGTCTTTTGCGAGGCGCGCAAGGCTTCGAGCGATTTCGTCGCGGCGCTTTGCCGAGACCCCAGGCGCATCAAACTGCGACACGTAAAGCGAGTAGAGCTCGTCCCATGCTTTGGCGCGCGAGTAGAGTGCCGCCAGGGCATGCAACGCTGCCTCATGAGCCGGCATAAGTGCAAGCACATGACGATAAGACTCCAAGGTAGCCGCAAAATTGCGAGTGTTTTTGCTGTGGATTCGGGCCAAAACAAAGGCGCAGCGGATGGCTTCGGAGCGAGACTCCGCCGCGTGCACGCGCGCCGTAAGCCAAGCAACGAGCTCCGAGATACGCCCATCGTCGAGCAGAAGCCGGACCCAAAGCCGGACCGAACGCGCCGAGAACGGAGCTTGTCTGGAGCTCTCTTCCAGCCACGAAGTGGCCTGACGAAGCAGCGCCGCGCGAGCCTCTCCAACCAAACCCGGCATACCTGCAGTGTACACACAATAAGCCGCCTCAGCGTAGAGCTCTGCACGTGCCTTGGTGTCGCGCGTCATGCCTGCTTGGCGAACGGCGTCGGCAACACGCGCCTCCCAGCGCAGCGTGGCGCCGCCCTGGCCGCAAAGCACTGGCGATAATGCTTGCGATCCCCCCTTGGATGACCAGACCTGCCGAACTTCTGCCGCCATCGCAACATCCAGGCACTCATCGAGAGCGACGCGATGCGCCAGGGCATACACATCGTCACATGCGGGGCTCGCCAGAAGCGCACCAATCGACATCAACAAACGGAGCGACACAAGCTCTTCTGCCTGCTCGCCAAATGCGGATACTGCATTCTGAATCTGCGCAAACGAAGGCACGGGTGAGGTTGCCAAAAGATCGACAAATTCCGTCCAAAGCGCTTCGTCTGTCAGGTCGACCACCAGACGCGCAAGAAGCTCAGAGGTGGAGGACAGACACATCCTACAAGCATGCTAGGAGTTTCGAACAAAATGCTGCAAGAATGCGCCTCGCCGTGAGAAAATCCATTCGTATCTCCGCCCTCACCATTCTTGAAACACTCAAGATTTCTTGGCCAACCATGCTTGAGGGCATGCGAGGCGACGACAATCCAAAGGGCTGTGATGAACGCCTGTTCGACTGGACGCGCGCAGTGCTCGAACACGCACAAGTTTCGATTCGCACCGTGGGCGCCGAGAACCTCAAGAAGGACACAGCTTACGTTGTCATGAGCAATCATTTGTCCCACTTCGACATTCCCGTTTTGTTCAGCACCATCGGCAGCGATCTGCGCATGATTGGGAAGAAGGAGTTGTTTCAGATTCCTATCTATGGTGCGGCCCTTCGAGCATCTGGATTTGTGATGGTGGATCGCAAGAACCATGGCGCTGCAGTGCAAAGCGTGAA
>JAYWGD010000473.1:0-4372 GCA_043778435.1 Myxococcales bacterium
CCCGCCCGAATGAAGGAGGATGGATTCGTCTCGATGAGCGTATGCTTCTGGTGCCCGATGCTCTATGCAATGGGTCTTCTTTTGGAGAAGCGCAGCGTGTCGTCGCGCCGGTGCTGACCATCTCGCGGGCCTGCGAGAGCAAGACGCGCGCGAACCCACTTTGCGAAAACAGCACCAGCGTCACCACCCCAATGGGCGGCGTAAAAGACCCCCAAGACCTGCCGTCGCCTGATGCTGCGACGGATGCAGCGCAAGAGGCAAGCGTGCAGCCATCAGATGCTGGCGGCGAGGCAAGCGCACCCAACGATGCGCAAAGCGAGAGAGATGCGGGCGTCAAGGACCCCAATGTGGCCGAGTTCCAGGAGGTAACATCTCCTTCAGGCAGCTGGGTTCCATCAACGAAAACACTCGCGGCCGTCGATATGATTGCGGCACCTGGAGTGGACGACAAGTTGCTTCTCGCGCTCAGCACCAGGGACTTCGGCCTGGCGGGAAACGGGATCTTGCAGGGCACATCGGCGTTGCTTGACCGCACCGCAAACCCTGTAACGATGAAGGATCTTGGCACAACGCTCTTGGGAATGTCCGATGGCACCACCCCACCGCCGGTGCGTCTTTCGGCCACAGCGCTCGGCGCGATTCAAACCGTGATGTCGGCCAAAACCACGTCGACTCCACCGAATACCACCGTCTCTTATGGTTCAGTGCTGACACGAATCAAATTTGACACCAAGTCAACCGAGCCTATCACCCCCTGCTCAACGGACGCCGGCAGCAAGCAGCAGCTCGTGTACGGCGCTACAGTGCAAACCAATGGCGCTGTTCTGTGCACGTTGAAAGTCTCGGGCCAACCCGTGGCACGACTCATTCCGTTAGGCTCTACAGGCAATTATGCTGAATATTCGATCCCCACGGCAAACCCCATCGTGCTTGGTGGCATCGCTGAATTTGGTGCCACACAAGCGGTACTTCAGCCCGGATTGTGGGTGGCGGAATCCGGCTATCAAAGCTTTGGAACAAGCGACAACCCCAACTGGATGTTTTTCGGCAGCGATAAAAATTCGCCTCGCGTGCAATCAACCGCCGTTATCAGGAGGCCGGACAACACGGATGCGGCGTTGATGCTGACCAAAACAGTCGAGGATTTTGGCCCCACATGGAACTTGTGGCGGATGAACTTGGGCAGCACACCCGAGATTGTGGGCGAAAAGATGCGCCTCGATTCTGTTCAAGACATCACCAGCGGACCTATGGCGCCTTCGCACCACCCCTATGCCGTCTCTGGTCAGTCGTTGTATTTTTTGCATAAGGATCCCGCAGGCACCACATTGCAGTTGGCTCAGTACAGCCTCGACACCGGCGCAAAACGCGAACTGACACTGAAGTTGCCGCTTGAGAACGCCAACGCCTTTGACCAGGTCTATTCCGTTGCAGTGACGCAAGCGCTCGTTGGCGGCGTCAAGCATGATCGCGTGTATGTTGCAGCGAGCGTTATGGCCACGAGAGTGGATTTGACACCTGGCTTCAAACTCTGGGCCGCCGACGTCAAGCTGTAATTCAGCGGCGAACAAACACTTCGCACGCCCACACGCCATCACCATGAGGATCGGCCGAAAGACCGATCCCTATATGCGTGTATTCTGCGCTCATCATATTTTCGCGATGTGATGGACTGCGAAGCAAGGCCTCGTGTGCGCTCTCTTCCGTTGCGGCATGAGCTACGTTTTCGCCGCTCTTGGTCCACACAATGTGTGCCGCATCGAGGCGCATCGATGGCGTGAGGCCTGCAAGCTCGTGCGCCAAAATCTGCGCGCGCGCCATGGCATTTGCATGCGCCTGCGCGACTTTGTCCAATGAGGCATCGGGCGATAGTTGCTGTAAATTCGATGCGCGCCTCGCCTCGCCAAGAAGGGCGCGCAAATCGATTTTGGTGTTGCGAGCACCGGGCTCACGAGCGGCCTCGCTAAGTTCGGGTTCACTCGCACGCACATCGGCAAACACCCAAGACTCCATCACGGGGCGCGGCCCGACGCCAAGGTCTGCCGTCCACTGCACAGAGAATCGGCCAGGCGCACCCAGCACAAAGCGCGCGCGCGCATTCGCGCCTGACACCACCACCGACAGCGCGCGCGCGCGCCCATCCGGCCCCGCTACATAAGCACGCGGCGCAGAGGCCTCCTTGGGCAACATCACATCCAGGTTGATCCATTGGCCTGTGCGCGCCTCGAGCGGCGGCGGCACGCCCTCCACCAGGTGTTCCGCGCTCAGGTAAATCACAGCCTCCAGGCCCCCCGGCAAGGCACGTCGCGCCGAGCCGCAGCGTGCCGAGAATGGCAATGCCGCGAGCCAAGCATGCACTCTGGCGCCGTCATCGCTGCCCGATGCCTGCTCGATGCGCAGCGCGCGCGGCCACACTTCCCAAGCTCGCTCCATGCGCAGCGCGGCCTCCACACGAGCACTCGTCAATGCGGCCTTCGTACTGACCACATCGGGCACAAGCAAGCGGGCCGCGGCGCGATCCAACGTGTCCTCGTGGTGGCATCCTGGCACGACAGAAGCAGCGGGCGCAGATGCAAACGCAAGCGCCGGCTGTGTGGCGAGAGGCACGGGTTTAGCGGCGGCGGTTGCTCCACCGCATGCCGACACGCACGCCAAACAAAAAGACGCAGGCCAAAAGAATGAGAAGGGCGAAAGCGCGCAACTCAATTCACAGAAAAGCTCTTGTTGACGGGCACATCCCCGCCGCCAAAGGCGGGGATATGTGCACTGCGGAACTTGGCGGCAATGCATCCTCCTGCGCGCGTGCCTGCAAAAGGGCCTTCGGTCACGGTTGCGCTCTTGGCATAGCCGTTGTTGCCAAACACCACGGCGACGCGGCCATTGCCCGACGGGTCGCCCGCCTTTTTGCAGCTCGCCAAGTTTGCAGCAATGGCGTTGAGCGCACTGCTCGCTGCGCCGCGATCAAAGGCCGCAGCGTTGTCGGCCGCGGCAGCAGGCTTTGGCGTTTTCGCTGGGCCACCCGTGGCGCCCATGATGGCGTCCTGCAAAGAGGGCGGATCTTTTGGATGCACAGGCGCAACGGGAGCGACCGCGACAGGAGCCGTACCGGCCCCTCCATGTGCCGCCTGATGCGCGCCAGAACCAGCACCAGGGCGCGGTGCAATCACCGGAGCGACAGGCGCGGCCAAAGGATCAATCACTGGAGGTGCAACGACCGGAGCAACCAACGTGGGTGCAACCAGGGGGGCGACCACAACCGGCTTTTCTTCGACGATCGCGACAGGCCGCGTGAGGGCGTAGCCGCCCACGCCGACCACACCGAACAACGTGAGGCCAAGGGCCACAAGAGCAATCTTCAGGCTCTTGTTGTTCGCTGCCGGGGCCGCCACAGGGGCTGCAGCGGAGGCGCTGTAATCGACCATCGGAGACAGCAGCGGGGCGCCCAAAGAAGATGCGAAGGCGCCACCGCCGCCCAAGCTCATGATGTCATCCACTTTGGCATGGCCCGATCGCGTTGCTCCGGCAGCCGAAGCCAAAGCACGAATGTCGATGAGGCCCGAGGCCTCATCGACGGGATACTGAGCATTCTTTGCAGGCGCCGTCGATACCGCGCGAGCCGGAGACGCAGAGGGGTTCGAGGTGAGCGAACCCAAGGAAAAAAGCACACTGTTCTCATTTCGCTGACCGGTGAGTTTGACGTCACCGCCGCGAGGCGTGATGGGCGCAAGCTCAGCCGCTGTGGTGGTCGTCAAAGGGCTAGGTGTGGCCGACATCTCGTAATTGGTGGCGAACAGATCGCCGCCGGTGCGCTTGACCACGCGACGCGCCGCGCCTGCGGTCGATGAGGCGGGGTCAGCTTGACGAGCCCCCGCCGCCGCCAAAATGTCGGCGCCATAGTTGTTGACTGCACTGGTTGGAATGTCGTCTTGAGCCTGGCCAAATCCTCCCTCAAATCCAGACGCCTCCACCGCAAGCTCCGCCCCCAAGTCGAACGATGGCCCGCCTTCGCCCATCACGGCCTCGCGCAATTCTTGGACGTCGCGCAAAGGCAGCCAGTCGCTCATGCCTTCGCGCCAGACATAGGTATCGCCGGTGATTTTCCCCAAGCCAAAATCTCGCGACATTTCCGAGACGGCCAATGTTTTTTGATCGGTTTCGGAAAAACTCACCGTCCAGAGCTCATGCGTCGCGACCGCGAACATGGCTGTGGGCTCGTCTTCGTCGAGCATTTCATTGCCGTTCACCGAGATGGTTTCGCCGCACTTTTTACAACGAATTTTGACAATTTTGCCAAGCACTTTCTCGTCGGCGATCGTGTACTTCGCGGCACAAGCTTGGCAGCTGATTTTCATTTCCGTCTAAGTGTATCGTG
>JAYWGD010000474.1:0-14977 GCA_043778435.1 Myxococcales bacterium
CGCATGGGCAACATGCGTGTAGGAGACAACAATTCTCCGCCTGGGCCAAAAAGCCGGAGCACTTGCGGCTTCACACTTCTTCACGCCGCCGTAGGTACCGCCTTCACATTGGGGGAAGACCACTAGATATGAGCCGACTCGTGCTGTTCGGGCGTCAGCCACAACGTGATGATGTTGACAGCGCGGAGCTAGAGACCGCCCTCACCGACACACCGCGCGGTCTGCGGCGAGCTTTGGACACTCTGAGTGTAGCCGACCGCGAGCTGCTCCTTTGGGTGTCGGTGAATGAGGATGTGTCCTCGCCGAATGCGTTGGTCGCATTCGGCCTGACATCAGAGGCCTTGCGTGCCAGACTTTCCAGAGCGCGCAAGCGTCTCGGCGAAGCAATGTGGGAATCTGAGACAGGTGCAATACGCAACCGAGGAGCCAAGTGAAAAGCCATCCTGATGCCGCTGTGCAGATGCTGGTAGACGTCACGGAACGGTCTCTGCATGAGGGACAGATACGCCAGCGGGCGTTGTATGCATTTCGACAAAATGCACGTCAGCAGCGCAGTCTCGGCGTCGTACTCGAAGTGTTCGTAAGCCCTGCTTTCGCTTGCGTTTCCCTAGTCTACCTTACGTGGGCCGTGCAGGCAGCGCGTCATCTCTACACGCGGTAGCGCTGACATTCACTTGAGGTTCGCTCTCGCCGCGCGCTCATCTGCAAGCGTCTCTTGCCAGCGGAGCAGCGCACTGCCTGCATGTTGCACGAAATCAATCTGCACGCGATCATCGCTTTCGCTACCCGCCCATGCGCCGCGCATCGCTTCGGGATCGCGCATCAGGAGTGCGTAGCGACCAGGGAGCTGCATGCGAAGCAAGTAACTCACCGCCAGTTCCAACTGTGCCCGCAGTCGCCGCTCTTCGGCGGCGTCAGGTTTGGACAAGCTTGCGCGCACCCGTTTGCGCCACGCCATGAGCGTGGCGCCAGCCGCCTCACTGCGGCTCGCAGCGGGTGTCGTGCGGGGAACGAGCCACGGACCAAAACCATAGGCGCCTGCGCTGTCGTAGGGCGTCTCCCCGGATCCGTATTGCGTCGCTCGCTGTGCACGATTCCAATCAATGCAGAATGCAAGAGCATCAGCAGCCTCGGGCGCGTCCCAAAGTGCGTCGAGTGCTTGGCACGTCCAATGCTCTTCGCCAGCCCAATATTTGCTGCCAAAAAAGCGCCAGCCATGATGCGACAAGAAGGCAAGTCCTCGTCGCGCTTGATCTCGAAGAGCCGGCTGCTTGAGCACCTCCGCGGCGCGCGCGAGCGCCAGCGTGGCCTCGCCGCTATAGTACGGCATGCTCACCTGCGCCCATGCGCCAAGGCCATTCCCTTCAGGATTTGGCAAGCCGTGATCGTAGATATGCCAGAAGTCGCCGCTCGGCTTTTGTGCGCTGCTCACAAAGGCCGTAAGACGCTCCAAGTCGTGTTTCGCCGATAAGTTGTTGGGATCGTGCGCGACCCATTCTGCGAGCGAGATCACACCAATGGCGGCCGCTCCCAGACTCGCGTAGCGCTCGCCTGGCAGCACCACGCAGATGTGAGAGGCACACGACTTAAGTGTGGATTGCATGTATCTGTGAGCGGCGGCCAAGGTGCTTTGTTCCGTCCCATGGCCTAAGGTTTGAGCAAGGAAAAACATGGCGCCGGTGTGCCTTGCCATGTTGTAGCCGGGGAGTTCTTCGTTGCTCGAGGCAAGGACCAAGTAGCGAAACGAGCCATCGCCGCGTTGGGCCCGCGCGAGGTAGCCGGCGGCATCGTGGATGGCTGTGTCCAGCTCCAGTGGCGCGCTCGGCAATCTCGCTTCGGGGGCCGGAAAGGTGTGCAAGACCATCTCAGATGCGGGCGCGCGAAGCCGCGTCTGGAGCTCGATTCGAAGCGCGGGAATGTCCAAGCCGTAGGCGATGGCCGTGTCGCCATAGGCGCGATCATAGAGATGCAGCGCCCAGAGATCGCTAGGCTGAAGTGTGGTGCTTCGGCCTTCTGCGGTGGCCTCGATGCCGTCGCGCCAAGGCACTACGCCAAACGCGGCGATGGGAGCGACCGAGAGCGGTACGCGACCCGACCGCGCATACGCCCAGGCTGCAATCGCAGGCGTCAAGAGCAGTGCAGCGCCGAACCAAAGAGTGCGCTTCATCGCGATCGCTTGCGCAGCCACGCGAGCTCCAGTGCAGGCACCGCGACCAAATACGGAATCACAAGCGCCACCACGAGGGCAAACACCACCATGCCGCCTTGGCCGAGCGGACCATACACGCCCATCAAGAACGCGCCTCCCGAGATCAACGCAGCCAGCAGTGCGCTCGCCATAACAAGGTGCATGACACACGTCATCGTTGTGGCTCTATCGAGCGACGCACTTGCTACAGTGTAGGATGCAACCATCGATCCGAGGACAACGAGTGCAGCGCCCGCATCGACGGGCCACCAGCGCTGGGGCAAACCAACAAACACCCCGATGCCTACAAGCGCGGCAGTGAGCAAATGAAGAACAGCAAAAACCTTGGCCACTAACGAACAAGAACATGCTCGTGCACAGTCTCACAAGCAAAAGGCCCCGCGCTCTTTCGAGCGCGGGGCCTTCATGCGAGGAGATTTGCTGAGCTCATGCGGCGTGACACTGAAGCGAGCCATGGAATGGTCGTACGGTCGCGCACGTTTTCGTTGTCTCCATCGAAGTGCTGCGCGTAAGGGCAAGGAAGATTTTGCTGATTTCTTAGCTGTTGGGGACACGTCTTTGGCGCGTACAAATACCTCGATGACCATGCCATGATTGCGTGCATGCCGTGTCGTCGGTCCAAGACGGGCGTCGTGCAGACGCTTGTGTGGACCTATGAGCGCCCGGGCAGCGGCCGCTTGATTTGGTTCACAGGCGGTCGCAGAAAGACTGGTTGCTCGCACTGCCCTGCCTTTACGAATTCGGATTGGACCGAGCAGGCGCCGCGCGGGTAGGGGACGCCACCATTGTAGGCCGCGCGCCTGGGCGTGCCCGCGAGCAGGCGCTGTCGTTGATGTAGACACCGATTGGGTTGGTAATTCGCGGAATTTGTGGAGTGACGGGATGGGCTATCCAACGGATTTGCGCCTATCTGGACCGCTGAGTTTGATATCTAAATGGTGGTGAAAGCACTACCGTACGCGCCATGATGTACGCACCTCTTTGGGTCTTGGCTGCGTGGTTTACTGTCCTTTCGGCGAAGCTGTCGTTCGTTCGCCTGCTAGTCAAAGAGGGCTACGACAACCACAACCCTCGCGATCAGCAAGCGCGTACAGAGGGCGCCGCAAAGCGCGGTGTTGCGGCACATCTCAATGGCTTCGAGAACTTTCCGCCGTTTGCCTCTGCGATGTTGTTCGCATTTGTTACCGGCGTGACCAGCAGTACCGTAAATGTTTTGGGCGGCGCGTATGTGGTGAGCAGGATTGTTTACAACTACTTGTATGTTGCAAATTTTGCAGCGCCTCGAAGCCTTGTATGGACCCTCGGATCGCTGAGCACCATCGCTCTCTACATCAGCGCGTTTTTGAAGTTGCGCGGCTGATCTCGGTGGAGAGCGTGCGCCCTGCCACGTAGGCTTTGTGATCGTCACGTACGCGTTGCTCAAAGTCGCGGCTCAGCGCACGAAATGTGTCCTCGCTTAGGCTTTTTGCTTGTGCGAGCAGGCGCTCTCGTTTGCTCGGCTCGCACAAGTGTAGATTCGCAACCTCGGCGCCCATGGCCGCCAAGAGTTGCAAAAGTTGCTTGCTGTCCTTGAGTTCCTCAAGCTCGATGCGTCCGTGCTCCGGCCCAATGCGCTTGATGGTCCAGCCCTCCGCGGTGTGCATGACGGGGTCTTTGGCGCCCAACGTGCCGCGCAAGACTTCGGCTTGAAGGCGACTGTCTTTGTAGGGTGCGCCTTCCGCCCACGAAAGGGCGGAAGGCATCCACGCCTTCGCCTCACGCGCACAGTAGCTTCCGTCGAGCAAGCCTCTGGCCACCCAGCGTGGTCGGCCCAAGCTGCCAGCGCCCGCGACGCGCGCGTAATACTTCAGGTCGGTGGTACGCGCCGGGAGGGTGGCGCGGATGAGTTTGCGCAGCTTTGCGCTCGGTGCGGCCTCGACCATGCTGCTGTCCAGTTTTTTCCACGCGGCCTCGGGATGACGCATCCGTGCCGTCGCCAAGTCGCGCAACCATTCGAGGTTTTCCGCCAACACATGAGGCTGTCCCGAAGCCGCAAGAGATCCCTTGTATCCTGCAAGAATCGCTGCAATTGCCTCACCTGACTTGGCGTGCAGCGAGCCTTCGTCAATGGCGAGCTTCGCGCTCACCGCCAAGCGCAAGATATCGCTCACCCACGGTGTCTTGCAGGCCTCATCCAAATCATTTGCGCCCCATGCAAGCCGGCCTTCTTCGTCTCGCCAAGTACCAAAATTTTCGATGTGTGCGTCGCCCATGCCGGCCACTCGCGTGAAGCTTTTGAAGAGCTCTGGAGTCTCCAGCAAGTAGTCGGCCCACCTGTAAAACGTCGCGCGAAAGAACACAAATGCACGCGACTGCATACGTTCGTGTTTGAGCGCGAGCTCAGGCGCAATCACATCGACGCATTCATGGAGCCAGCGTTCGTAGTCGTCGGTGCGCGCCAGAACATTGGTACGCTGAGGCTTTTTGCTTTTCGTCATAAGTTGGGTGAGCATACCGTTGGGTCCTAGCCCGCGCTAGCGCCAGTGCTCATTCTCGTTGCTCCGGCAGCTGTCTCAGTATTGGAGTGGCTTCGACAACGAAGCGCGCAGGGTACTCGGCTCTGACGGGTTGAGCTGAGCCTCGCCTTCCTCGACTTCGACGAGCTTGCTCTGGCCCGCCAAAATAGCGCGCGCACCTGCATGCAAGTAATCTGCGACATTCGAATTGTCATAAAGATATTGCTCCGAGGCGATGTTGTACGACACCTCGTCGGTTCTGCTCGTTCGGACGCTTACTTTCGCGATTTTTATGATGTTATTCACAGTGTTTGCGCGTGCCATGGCGGTGCGCGCATTCGCGCCAGAAGTGTCGAACTGCATCACGATGCGTTGGTAGTTGGGCGTACTTTCATCGACGCTGATGTATCCCTTGTTGCCCCCGTAGGTGAACCGCACATCGCCATCGCTGTCGATACTCAAGTCGCTAAAGCGATTTCCTTTGAAGCTGCCCGCCTTCGATAAGGCGGAGAGGTACCGTTGGGCCATGGCGTTTCCGCCCGCCGCTGCAAATATCGCCTTGGGCGCTATCCATGACTCTTTTGGATCTCTAAAGGACAAGGAGCCACCGTCCTTTGCCTTGGCGTAACTTGTTCGAAACTCGGCGGCGCAAAGGTCGAGCTTTGTTGCGGCCAATTTAAGACGCGCGCTGTTCTCGCCGGGCATTGCTGTGTACTGCTCTATCGAAAGCAACAGTTGGTTTTTCTGCGATCCCTCTTTGTAGCCAACTTTGCACCAGCGCTGCTGCAAGTTCATATGGTTGACAGCCAGCTTTAACGCGTTGTTGATGTCATTTTCGGGCGTGCCATAGGCCGCGAAAAGACCAAAGTACTCGGTGTCCGAGGTGTCGAGATAGAATTGGGTTTCGCTTACTGAGAATTCCAAATCGCCATCTTTGTCGACGGTGGCGGCATAGCCCTCGGACTTCAGCAGCGTCTTGTATCCGGACATGGCCTCGGACGAATGGGTGTTGCCCGACGCAGATTTTGCGGGGAACAGATTCCCGCAAGCGGTCACACCGGACAGGCTGAAGGCGAGCAGCAAAAGTTGAATTTTGGACCGTAGATACATTGCGACAGTTTACGGAAGACCTCTTCGCCGGGCTACAAATTGAGCGAAATCAAAGCTGCAGTTTGTTGAACGCGTTAGGCTGCCGCGGATGAGCTGTTGTGCAGGGCCTAACGTATGCGTTGTTTTGCTGCTCACTTTGGGATCATTGGCGCCCGTTGCGCGCGCCTTCGACAAGCAAGGGAGTGCCCATGGCGGCGCCGTTGGCGAAGCACCAAGCGGCTTCGGAGTCTCGGGAAATGTGACGCTGGGCACTTCTGTGCTCAACAGCTCCTACGCTGCACGCCCCGACAACACCGGGCTTGCAGGCATGCGCTATGCCACGCACGTCGATGTAGACCTCGTGGGCCCTCTGCTTTCTCTTCCGATTGACGTCAACGTGTTCAGTGACAAGACGCGCGCAGGCCTCAGAGCTTTTGCGCCGTCGGAGCTAGATGTCATCCTCGGCCTTACGAGCACGCAAACGCTGTCACGCGCGCTGTCGGCGGAGCTTGGTGCGCGCGTGGAACGCGACAGTCCGGTGGACGAAGGTCGTTACACCCAGACTTATGGCGACGCGCGTGTCAAGCTCTTGTACTCGCTAGGTGCGGCCTCGCCAAGACTGGCCTCCTCGCTGCACGGCGGCAACCTCAGCGGCAGCGTCACGCTTGGCTGGTTCGCGTACAACCCAACCTACGCAGCGAGGCCCGACAACACGGGAATCGCGTTGCTGCGTTACGGCACGCATCATGAGCTCTCTGTATGGCGCAACCATTTGGCATTGGGTGCAGATGCCATTCTTTTTACGGATAAGCGATCAAGCAATGTGATTGCCCCCACTGAGCTGGACTTTACCTATGAGATTATCGCACGCTACCGGACGTGGTCCGCGCATCTCGCTTACGAGCGCGACATGCCGTTAGACCAAGGCGGTCTTGTGCAGTCCTTTGTCTACACGTCCCTGTCCTATGACTTTGACTTGCGACCGCACGCAGCG
This sequence comes from Myxococcales bacterium, assembly GCA_043778435.1. GTDB lineage: Bacteria > Myxococcota_A > Polyangia > Polyangiales > Polyangiaceae > JAAFHJ01. The sequence goes on from JAYWGD010000474.1 coordinate 6,788, forward strand.
AATTGACGAGAGCGAAACGTACGGATGTCTGCACTCGCCAGCACGCCTCTCGTGCTCGTCGTCGAAGACGAGCGAGGCATTCTCGAGCCCTTGCTCCTCGCGTTGCGCTGCGAAGCGTTTCGCGTTCAAAGCGCGGGCTTGGGCGCCGACGCCCTGGCGCTTGTGCGCAGTGAGCCGCCTGATCTCATTGTGCTCGATGTGGGCTTGCCCGACACCACCGGCTTCGAAGTTTGCAAAGCGCTTCGGCGGTTCTCCGAGGTGCCCGTGATTTTTCTCACTGCGCGCGGCGACGAGTTTGATCGCGTGCTGGGCCTAGAGCTAGGCGCCGACGATTACTTGACCAAACCTTTCAGCCCGCGCGAGTTTATCGCTCGCATTCGCTCGGTACTCAAGCGCACCCGCGTGGCCGAAGCTCCAGGTGTCACGATGCCCACGCACCCGAACCATACAGAGCGGGTTGTCGACCAGAGTCACGCCTGCGTACGCTATGAAGCGACTGCTTGCATGGCGGCTCGCTGGCGTGGTCGCGTATGCGGAACTCCGATACATGCAAGGTGCAGTCAAACCGGCTGTTTGCCAAACACTTGAGACTTCGCTGGTGGACCAAGCCGGGCAGCTTGCGGTGCGCCTAGGCCAAGCGAACACGCCAGAGCTCGTGCCTGCCGTCGAGCGTGCCGCCATTGCCGAGTGGCTTCGCACTCCGCGACTTGCCAGCGTGTATCACGTGAAGTTGGGCGCGCCCACGGAGCGCATCTACGTGACCGACTCAGCTGGCGTCGTGGTCTACGATTCTCAGGGCCGCGACATGGGTGTGGACTACACGCAGTGGCAGGATGTCGCGCGCACGCTTCGCGGAGAGTACGGCGCACGCAGCAGGCATGAGCAAGGCCCCGAGAGTCCGGCCGTACTTTGTGTGGCCGCACCCATGTGGCGAGGCGGAAAGCTGGTTGGCGTGCTGAGCGTGGGCAAAGCGGCCCAGGGCTTGGAGCCCTTTGTGTGGATGGAAAAGCGGCGCATGGCCCGCATCGGAATCTTCGCGCTCGTGCTCTGTGGAGGCATGGCTCTTGCGATCTCGGCGTACTTTGGTCGCGCCATCGGCAGGCTTACGCAGTTTGCCGAGCGGGTTGTTGCGGGCGAGGCTGCAAGCATCCCCCATCTGCGCGGTGAGCTCGGTGTCCTCGCCCGCGCGGTAAACACCATGCGCGACAAGCTCGAGGGCAAACACTACGTGGAGGAAACCGTGCAAACGCTCACGCACGAGATGCGCTCGCCGCTGACGGCCATTGTCGCCAGCAGCGAGGTCGTCGCAGACGGACTCAAATTAGGAGCGGAGCGCACGCTTGTGGAGAGCATGGGCGCAGAAGCCTCGCGCTTGGCCATGCTTGTAGACCGCATGCTTGCGCTTGCGGTGGTCGATCAGCGGCGAGGCTTGGAGCGCGCCGAGCTTGTCGATCTGGCCGAGCTGTCGCGGGTTGTCGCAGAGCGAGAGCGAACACGCGCACAGACGCGTGATGTTTGCATCGATGTGCAAGGCTCCGCCACAGTGCACGGCGAGCGCTTCTTGCTCGAACACGCGCTCGCCAATTTGCTGAGCAACGCCGTGGACTTTGCGCGACCCGGCAGCACTGTCACGGTGGAGATCATGCAAGATCGCAGCGAGGTCACGGTGTGCGTGCACAATGCATGTGAGCCCATTCCCGACTACGCCATCCCGCGCTTGTTCGAGCGCTTTTTCTCGATGGAAAGGCCGTACACCGGCCGCAAGAGCACCGGCTTGGGCCTCGCGTTTGTGCGCAGAGCCGTTGAATTGCATGGGGGCACGGTGGCGCTCGTGAGTGTGGACGATGGCGTGACGGCCACGCTTTGGATGCCCGGTTCGCCAAGTACGAATTCATCGAATCTTCATCAAGCCTAAACCGGGCCGGCATCTGCGTTGGGCAGAGTGCAGGGCATGAACACCCAAGCCACTCCGCCGCCCGTCGCTTACACCAGATCCGCATCACCCGTCGTCGAGACGGCCCGCGCGGCCGGCCGCCTTGCCGGCATCTTTGCCATTGGTTGCATGTTGGCGGGCGGGGCCACCTACGAGCACAGCATGGCCGAGGAGCGTGCGGAGCGCCGCGACCAGGTAGGAGACGAACTGGCGCAGGGGATCGGAGGCGCGCAAACCGTGGTGGGTCCGTTGCTCTACGTGGAGGTACTGCACAAGCAAACCAAGGTTCAGCCCGATGTCTGGAGCGGCCCCAATGTGGTGCACCAGAAGCCCGCAGTCACGGAATTCACGGAGCGATTTGTGGTGGCGCCGGAGGAGCTACACACCACGGCACATACGCAGACGAGCCTACGGCACCGAGGGGTGTTCGATGTACCCGCGTACAGCGCAAGCAGTTCCAGTGAGGTGCGCTGGAAGATGCCAGAGCGCGTGCTCAAGCAGGCCGCGCTCGATGGGGTGATGCTGAAAGACGAGGTGTCGATCGCAAACAGCAAGGTGATTTTCTCGGTCTCGTCTCCGGATGGGCTCGAGGAGTTGCCACTCATTCGCGCCGGTGGTGCAGATCTGCGCTTGGAGCCAGGTGATCTGGTGGGCCTAGGCGCGGGCACGTGGCAGCATGCTGCGTTGCCCAAAGGCGCGCTTGAAAGCGGCGTGCTCACCGGACAGATGCAGACGCGGTTTCAGGGTACGCGAGGGACTTCGTGGACGCCCGTGGCCGCCATGCAAAGCGTGGATCTTACAGGCAATTGGAGCAGCCCTAAGTTTGACGGACTCAAGTTGCCTCGCGCCAACGAGGTGCGCGCCGATGGCTTTATGGCTTCGTGGGCCACGGTGCCCGCATCGCGGCAGATCGCCGCCTTGACCGTGCTCGGAGAGACGGACACCTTCTCGCGTGGCGACTCGAACCGCTCCTTCGGCGTGCAGTTCTTTCAGCCGGTGGACATCTACGCGCTCTGTGTGCGCTCGACCAAGTACGGCATGATGTTTGTGCTGGTCACACTAGGCGGCCTCATGCTCGTGGAGGCGCTGACCAAGCGCCGTGTTTCCCTTGGCGCGCACGCACTTGTGGGCACATCGCTCTCGCTCTTCTTTGTGCTGCTCCTAGCTTACGCGGAGCACATCGGCTTTGGCCGTGCCTACGCGGTCGCCTCAGCCGCGTGCGTGTTTGTGAATGGTGCATTCCTCATGCATGTGCTCCGGAGCAAGAAGATCGGCTCGGCCTTCGCGGCCACATTGGCGGGCGTGTACGGCGCGATGTACGTGATGCTGCGCAGCGAGGACAGCGCGCTGCTCATGGGCTCCAGCTTGCTCTTCGTGTTCGTCACACTCGCCATGTTTTTAGTGCGCAATATGATGGCAGACCGTTCACCGGCCCAGCATGCCGCGCAGATGTAAGGCTTCGACAATCTGTACGGCGTTGAGCGCAGCGCCCTTGCGCAAGTTGTCGGCAGCGAGGAAAAAATGCAAAGCACACGCATTGCCTTCCTCGCCGCGGGCCCGACCCACCAGCACCGTATCGCCTCCCACGCTTTGGGAGGGCGATGGCCCAGATCCTGGCGCGTAGGGCCCAGAGATCAGCGAAACACCTGGCGCCGCGGCCCACAAGGCTTCGGCGCCCTTGGCTGTGAGAGGTCGCTCAAACTCGGCCATCACGCTCGCGGCATGACCGCGCAGGACCGGTACCCGCACACAGGTGGCCGTGACAGGGAGCGTGTGGAGTGCAAGTATCTTTCTGCACTCTGCAGCGACCTTGGCCTCTTCCTCCGAGCGAAGCTCATCCTCGGCGCGCCAATCTGAGAGCACATCAAAGGCCAGGCTGCGCGGGAACACGGCCGGCGCGGTGGCTTCACCGGCGAGCACGCGCGCGGTGTCGGCCAATAGCTCATCGACCGCCGCCTGACCTTTGCCGCTGGCCGACTGATAGGTGGAGACCACCAATCGCTTGAGCCCAAACGCGTCGTGCAGAGGCTTGAGCGCGACGGCAAGTGGGATGGCCACGCAGTTGGGATTGGCCACCACGCGCCGCTCAAGCAGGGCTGGCGCGGCCATGTTTACCTCAGACACCACCAACGCAACATCATGGCTTGCCCGCCATGCCGAAGAGTTGTCTACCACCCAAGCGCCAAACGATTCGGCGATGGGCGCCCATGTGCGCGACGGCGTGGCGCCCGCGCTAAAGAGGGCTACGTCTACGCCGTTGAATCGCACGGCATCCACCGCGCGCACTTGGTGTTCGGCACCGCGAAACATCAGAAATTTACCCGCGCTACGAGGGCTCGCAAGCAAGCGCAGCTCTTTGATGGGGAAGTCTCGCTGTTCAAGCACACGGAGCATTTCGCGGCCCACGGCGCCTGTAGCTCCCAAGATGGCGACGGTGTAGCTCATTGCGGCGATTAGCTTAGCGCAGGCTGCCTCCATGGCCGAGGGTTTGCTGCGGCGAGTCTGCCGGGGCTGCAGGGGCTGCAGTGAAGTATGCTGAAGATTGCGCTCTGCACCCATCGGTGTATGACGTTTTGCATGCTCTTTCGCTCTGCGCGTACGCTTGCTCCCACCGTGGGTTTGCTCATGGCTTTGGGCGCTTTGTGTTGCGGCACGGAATCCGAAAACCAAAGCGGTGCGCGCACGCAGGCGCCAAGTCGCACCTTGGTCACAGCGACGCCGGATGCTGCCTTGATGGCCGATGCTGCTACGTCAACGCCGCTCGTGCCCGACGCCGCGGTGAGGACCGCCCATGGTCCCATCATTCTGGCGCACGGGTTTGGTGGATCGCGCGCCACGCTTTCCACATTTTTTAAGGTCAAAGAAGCGCTGCAGGCGGACGGGCACTTTGTGGTCGTGACGGAGGTGCAACCCTTTGCAGGCATCGATGCGCGCGCGCGCACGTTGGCGCCTCAGGTCGACCAAGCCCTTGCCGATTTTTGCGCCGCGCGGCAGCCTGGTGTTGCGACATGCGTCGCGAATACGCGTTGCAACATCGTGGCTCATTCGATGGGCGGCCTAGACGCGCGTTACCTGATCTCCACGCTTGGCTACGGCGCCAAGGTCGCCTCGCTCACAACCCTTTCTACGCCGCACAGTGGCAGCATTTTGTCGGATACCGCCATCGGTCTGCTCGGCGGCGACAAGAGCGTGAGCGAGGCCGCACTCAACGCATTGGCGATGGCGTTTGGGGTTGCGGTCACGTCCAAAGATCTGGCCAACGATGCCGATTTGCGCGCCGGCGCCGAGGCGCTCACAGCGGCCAACGCGGCAGTGTTCAATGCCGCAAACCCCGACGACCCGCGTGTGTTCTACGCTTCTTGGGCTGGTGTGTCGCGTGCGGTAGGTGGGCCCCGTACCGCCGCAGAGCAGCGAGACATACGTGTGGTTTGCAGTGATCTCTACCAAGGCAACATCGCCATTGCCGACACCATCGTGCCGCAATTGCTTCCGGGCGCCGCGATCATCCATGCGCGCGACGGTTCGCCTCAAGACGGCTTGGTCACCGTGCCATCCGCCAAGCACGGCACCTTTTTGGGATGCATCAGCGCCGATCACTTTCAAGAGGTCGGTCAGCCAGCTTTGGGCGGCCCCGACATCATCACCGGCTTCGATCATCTTGCATTTTACAAGCGTATTGCACGTGACCTCGAGGCGCGCGGGTTGTAACACGCCAGAGCTCCGGCTCCCTGTGAACGTACCTCTCACCACCAACCCCGTCGCGCCCATTCCTTTTCAAGCCATGGGTGTGCGCGGCTTTGTGCCCTTCCTGGTCACGATGTTGCTCACCATGATGGCCGACAACATCGAGCACGTGATCAGTTACTGGGTGATGCACCAAACGTTTCACTCGCCGGCGTTGGGTGGCTTTGCGGTCATCGCACACTGGCTGCCGTACTTGTTGTTCTCGCTCGCGGTAGGCGCGCTGAATGATCGTTTCGATTCGCGTCGTCTGATTCAAATGGGCGCGGCGCTGTTTTTGCTCGTGTCGCTGGCTTGGGCCACGCTGTTTTCGACCGGTACGCTGCAGATTTGGCATGCGATGGTGCTTCTTGTGCTGCACGGCTGCGCGGGGGTTTTTTGGCTCACTTCGAGTCAAGTGCTGCTCTACGACATCGTCGGCAAAGACGCGATCGCGAGTGCGGTGCGGCTCAGTGCTTCCACGCGCTATCTGGGCATGTTGGTGGGCCCGGGCGTCGGAAGTTTGGTGATGCGAACCCTTGGTCCGACGCGTGGGATGTATCTGAATGCATCGCTGTACCTGCCCATCTTGTTGTGGCTTGTGGCCGCGCCCTATGGCCGGAAGTTTCGCACAACGGCCGCAGCCACGCGTGCGATGCGCGGCATGGCCGATATCGTGGCAAGCATTCGAGAGGTGCGCGGCATTCCCGTGTTGGTCTCGATGATTGTGCTCGCAGGTTGCGCATCCTTTTTGGTGGGCAACAGCTATCAGGCACAAATGCCACGCTTCGCCGCCGACTTTGGCCATGGCGATCCGGGCGCCGCCTATACGGCGTTGCTTGGAATGGACGCGGCCGGCGCGCTGCTCGCGGGCTTGTTGCTCGAGAGTGGTCTGCGCGTGTTTCGTACGCAAATTTCCTCGGCGTTGACGCTTGCAATGGCCTGGGCGTCAGCGCTTGCGATGTTTGCGCTCACGCAATCGTATCCACTTGCGCTTGGGCTTTTGTTTTGTGCCGGATTTTTTGAGCTCTCGTTTGGCAGCATGGTTCAAACCATCGTGCAGTTGGAGGCGCCGGCCGGCATTCGTGGCCGCGTGCTTGGCTTGTTCAGTATGTCGTCGATGGGCCTGCGCACATTCAGTGGCGTCACCGTGGGCGTGATCGGCAGCATCGTGTCGGTGCATACTTCGCTCGCGTTCGCTGCGGGCGTGTTCGCGTGTGTGGCCGGTGTGCTCTTGGTGCGAGGACGCGCCATGGCTGTCAAAGTGACATAGCGGTCACGAGCACCAGGGCACCTACGTGAGGCTCCTTTGACGTTGACACCGTTGTCACGCTCAATGAACTCTGTGGGCAACCATGCTCCGCGTGAAGCCCATCAAGGAGATCCTTCCGTCGCCGTTCGAGCTGCTCCTTTTGTTTGTCGCGGTTGCAGATCTGGTCGTGCTCATGGCGGACTTGTTGCAGGACATTTGGGATCCGGTTTCTCAGTTGCTGCACAAGTTCGACGTCGTAGCGTGTGGCATTTTCTTCGTGGATTTTGTTATGCGCCTCGCGCGCTCTCCCAACAAGAGAGCATTCCTTCGATGGGGATGGATCGATCTCGTTGCGTGCATTCCGCAGGTGGCGTTGCCCCGCTTTGGAATTTTGATTCGTGCGCTACGCTTGGTTCGTGTGATCCGCATTGTTCAGTCGACGCGCATGCTGACCACCCATCTTTGGGCCTATCGTTCGCAACATGTTCTTGCGGCGATCACCACTCTTTCGCTGCTCATCACGGCATTTGCATCGGTCGCAATCCTGCAATTCGAGCACGTAGACGGAGGAAACATTCGGACTCCAGGAGATGCGCTTTGGTGGGCACTGACCACCGTCACAACGGTGGGTTATGGAGACAGGTATCCGGTAACCACCGAGGGGCGGGTGGTCGCCGCCATGCTGATGATCGTCGGGGTTGGCCTGTTCGGAACGTTCACCGCGTTTGTGTCGCGACTCTTCATCGCGTCCGAAGTCCGCGACGAGAATGAAGAGCTCACGAAGATCCACGATGACCTCAACGCGCTTCGCGACGAGTTGCGTGTATTTCGCAGCGAACTCAGCGCCCGAGAGGCCGAAGAGCGGAATCAGAAGACCCTGCAGAAGTGAGTCGCGTTCGAGTACGCCACATCACCGAATGGTCACAGCTGTGACCACACACCCAGTGCGTTGCCGCTTGGGTCGGTGAACTCAAAGCGGCGGCCGCCCGGGAAGGCAAAGATCTCTTTGTGCACAGCGCCGCCCGCAGTGCGCACCGCATTCTGCGAGGCCTCGAGATCGTGGCTGTACAGAATCACCAAAGGCCCGGCGCCCGCGCCAACAAATGGCGTGCCCTTGCACAAGCCGCCTTGCTCGCGCTCTGCGCCTACAATGCCGGCGTAGTCAGGGCCGTAGTCGTTAAAGCTCCAGCCAAATGCGGCGTGGTAAAATGCTTTGGCCGCGCTCACGTCACGCACTGTGATCTCAATGTAGTCAATGCCATGATGCGCGGGCGTAAAGCTGGAG
>JAYWGD010000475.1:0-1568 GCA_043778435.1 Myxococcales bacterium
TCCCAAGCGCCGAGAATGCCACCGACATGATCGACGCGCCTCTTGTGGGCGTGTCGGGCTCGCAAATCTTTGTCAACGGCAAGCCCGTGGGCAGCACGCGCTCCGTCGAAGAGGGCGGCCGCCTTATGATGATCGAAGAGCTCAAATCTTCGCTCAGCGCCATTCGCGAAACCTACAAGCAAACCCACCCCGGCAAAGACCCACCCACCGTCGCGATTCTCGAGATCGACGGCCGTGTGAGCTCGTTGGTTGTGAAAAGCGTGTTCCAGACGGCCGCATACTCGGGCTTCCCGAACGTGAGCTTTATGGTCAACAAGACCGCGGCCCCAAAGTGACCTGAGCGCCCCGCGCGAATGCGCGATGGCGCGGAGTGACACTCGGCCCTCTGAGCGGAAGCGCTTCAGGGGGCTTTTTGCTAGGAAGAAACCAGGATGCGCGACGAGAATCAAAAGCCCGGACTGCCGGCCGTCTACGAGCTACGCGCCGCGCGCAAGGCTGGGCGTTTCGCGCGCGTGTCGCCGGGCGCAGTGTTGTATTCTGCACTTGCTTTGGCCGCCGTGATGGGCGCCTACACGTGGTGGACGGGCTATCAGTTGGGGCAGCAGCGCGATGCCATTTTGGCGACTTGGTCCGAAGCGCGCACGCGCAATTCCGAGCCTCTGCGTGATGTGGGCGGCATGGTAGATGCCGTCTTTGCCGATGCGCGTGGGCCGTGGGCGGGAGCCGTCAAACCTCCACTCATGGGTGAAGGCGGCGGGATGCTCTACGTCAGGGTCTCGCGTGCCGACTTGAGCAAAGTGCCCGCAAGGAGCATCCATGATCTGGCGGCGGATTCGTCGCGAGATGCGCTGCTTGGATGTTTGGCGCAAAAGGCAGACACGGCCATCGATGCGTTCCCAAATCTGCATGCGTTTGAGAACGGCCGCATGGTGCTGGACGCCTCGTGGGGAGAGCGCGTCCGCACGGAGGACCGTGCCGTGCGTCTCAGCCTGTATCAGCGCCAGTTGATGGAGATCGCGGTGTCGCCCACGTCACCTTTTGCAAAAGTGTCATCCAAGGCGGGCTCCATCTTGCTCGTGGTGGACGAAGCCGACGCAGGGGAGGCCTCCGTGTACTTTGCATCGACCAGAGCGCCGGCAAGCATAGGCCGAGCGCAGCTGAAGGTAGAGGCCTCGGTGACCGAAGCAGGAAGCCACGACGAAGTGGATCCCAAGATTTGGGCCTCGGCACAGCGACAAGCCACGGGTTGCGCGCTGGGCAAAGAAGCGTTCACGTTTTTGGTCTCGGCGTTTCGTGACCATCCCCCGGTGGCGGGTGAGCGAGAGTAAGCACCAGGTGCATGGGTTCGCTGCTGCCCTCGTGTTGGGCGGTGGCCTTTCTGCCGTGTGGGGCGTGGCATGCACCACATCGGTGCAGACTGCAGCTGTTAAGGTGTTTGATGCGGGGGTGAGGCCTGTCAGCACGCGCGACCCGGCCGATGTGCCAGTGGATGGTTTGAGTGACGCCGAGCTCGCGGACTTCCAGGAAGGCGATGCTCTCTTTGGCACGCCACTGCGCGACGGAGATGG
>JAYWGD010000476.1:0-4359 GCA_043778435.1 Myxococcales bacterium
GTACCCACCACTGCCCGTACATAGACTTGTAGACCGCAACCAATGGCGATAAGCCCACGGCGCATCCGCCCAAACAAAGCGCTCCCCGCCGAAACCAAATACCCACGTGATTGCTCTGCCGAAAGACACCAACGCCCCACACCAGCGCTGGCCAAAATCCAAGCAATAAGTTTGACGGACGAAACACTGCCGCGAGCCCGACGCACAACCCGGCGATCAGCCATCGCCAGGCGCGGGCATGATCCTCCGCCAAGCGCACGAGCGCCAGCACGGTCGGTCCAAGCATGAATGCTGTCGTGGCGTGCGCATACTCGGGCAACACCACTGCATAATGGAAAAAAGCTGAGCCTAGGGCGATGGCCACGAGCCCAAGCACAAGCGCGACGCGCGACGCGTGCCTCGCAATTGCCAATGCACCACACGCCAAGCCCACCAACGACAACACCAAGCTCACGCGCATCGTGCGAACGAACAGAACTCCACGACACGCCGGCTGCTTGTCGACAATTCCAGGTGTGACGTGCTGCAATGTCCAAAGCGCAGGCGCCCACAACAATGCGGGTCCCAGGTAGAAGGGATTCACACGCCGCGAGGTTCGGGGTGAGACTTGGCCAATGTGATAGGGATCGCCGCACAGCTCATAGTCATTGGCCATGTCAACATCGCCATCGAAAGCGAGCGACCGCGCGTACAGCCAACTGTAATGCCCGTCACCACGCGGAGCATCTTCCCGCACGAGGTTTGTTTGATGCGCCAGCATAAAGACACACAGCGCTGCGGTGGTGAGCCAGATGACCCCTGCGCGACCTCGCAGCATTCGCATCACGGCATCGCCAAAGCGCGGCGCCCAAGACCAGACGGGGGCGCCCGACATCATGCGCGCGCGTTGACCAACCGCTCTTCTGCCATCGCATCCGCGACACGGTACGTGGGTACCCCAGTAGCGGCACTACGCGCAAAGATCTCGGTCATGGTGTCGAAGATCTGAAGCGTCTTGGCCGTGGAAAGAGGCTCGTCGTAGCCTTTCGCCTCCTGCGCCACATTGACCAGACCACCGGCGTTGATCGCGTAATCGGGCGCATAAAGCACGCCTCGCTTGTGAAGCTCATCGCCGTGGCGCGTCTCCCACAGCTGATTGTTTGCCGCGCCCGCGACCACCTGCGCACGTAAAGCGCTCAGCGTCTCGTCGTTGATGGCGCCGCCCAACGCACAAGGCGCATAGACATCTACGTCAAGCCCCACAACGTCACGAAGGGCCACGCGTGTCGCGCCAAAGTCATCCACTGCAGTCTGCACCTTTGCTTCATCGATGTCGGCAACGAACAGTTGCGCGCCAAGCGCGTGGAGCTCTTTGCAAAGATAGTAGCCCACATGCCCCACGCCCTGAATCGACACCTTCAGACCTTGCAAATCGCTGCGGCCAAACTTGTGCTTCGCGGCCGCTTCAATGCCGCGACGAACACCGAGCGCCGTGAATGGAGAGGGGTCTCCAGAGCCGCCGTCTGCTGGGCTGATGCCCGTCACATGGCGCGTCTGCGTACGAATCACGGCCATGTCGGCGGGGCTGGTGCCCGAGTCTTCGGCGGTGATGTAGCGACCTCCCAAACCCTCGACGAAACGACCGAAGGCTGAAAAAAGCGCGACACGATCGAACTCGCCTTCGGGCTTGAGCAATACACTTTTGCCGCCCCCATGAGCCAAGCCCGTAATGGCGGCCTTGTACGTCATGCCGCGCGCGAGACGAAGCGCATCCGTAAAGGCTTCGCTTTCAGATGCATACCGCATGAATCGGCAACCGCCAAGCGCAGGGCCAAGCGTGGAGTCGTGAATGGCGATGATGGCCCGTAGGCCCGAAGCCTTGTCGACGCACACATGTGTCTCGCCATACCCGTGTTCGCCCATGCGCTTGAAAAGATCCATCGTTCGCGCCTTCGCTAAGATTCGTTCTAAAGTAGGAAGGGGGAGAAGCTCAGTGACCGCCGGGGTGACCTGGAGGCATGCCGCCCATTCCGCCCATGCCCGGGTGACCTGGAGGCATGCCGCCCATGCCAGGTGGCATATCGCCCATCGCAGGCGCATCCTTGCCGCTCTTCTTGTCTTTTGAGGGCAGTGGCTCTTGGTACTTGGCCTCGTCGCTTGTTGCCCAATCGGCAGGCCAGCTTGAGATCACAAACACGGTGTCGCTGCCGCTCTTCTTGGCATAACGGTTGGTGCCTGCTGCCACCTTGCCCACGCTCAGTGTGGACTTGGCGCCGTCCTTGTCGCTCAGGACGACCACGGCCTCAGGCTTGTCGAGGCCAGTGTCGGCGTCGGATTTGCCATCGGCGAAGTCGTCTGCGGCGAGCGCCTTAAACGCGCGTACGGCATCTTCCACCTTCTTGGCATCGAAGCGGGCAATCTTCGCGCCCTTGAACTTGCCGTCCCAGGCTTTTTCCTTGGCGTTCGTGTCTTTGGCGAACACAAACACGCCGTGGGTGTTGGTGACCGTGAGGCCTACAATCTTGTCTTCTTCGAGCTTAAAGATTTCGCTGTCGCGCCAAGCTTTCACTTCTTTGTTGTAAAGCCAGCTGCTGTAATTGCTTGCAGCATACACGCCTTTTTGGCCTGCAATCATCATCATCTGACCGCGCCCGCCACCCTTGCCGAAAAGCCAATCGACTTTGGTTGCACCGCCCTTGCTGGCTACGACACGAATCGCTTTCTTGTCGTCCAGATCGAAGGCCTTTTTTTGATCGTCGGTGGCTGCGTCTGCGATGACATCGCTGACTTTGACTTCCTTAAAGTTGTCGACCAGTGATTTGACGCTCGCTTGATTGGCTGCATACGCCACGGGTTTAACCATCACCCAAGTCTCGCCCTTTTTCTCGAGCACAACCTCGGTCTGCTTGCCGTCCTTCTCTGGCGCGGTGAGCTTGATGGTGTCTACATCGTCCGAGCCTTCGAGCTTCGGCATGTCCGCGGCGGTGCGCGCGGCCCCTTTTTTGCCGTCACGTGAAAGCTGCCAACTTGCCAAACCGCCAGCTACCAAGAGGGCGCCCAAGCTATAAACAATTTTAGGATTCATCTGTGTATTTCCTTCTACTTGTTCAGGCAAGGTTGACGCGGCTGCGGCTCGTGAGCCGTGCGCTTCGGCGCCACAAGCCAAAGCCGACGAAGGCGGCGGGCAACATGGCGATGAGCCAGAACTCGACCCAACGCTGCGTGCCCTTGCGCTTCAGCAGCATCTCTTCTTGCTCCTTGCGGATCTGTTCTTCGGACTGCTCCTCCATCGACATCTTGCTCACGTTGTCGTAGCGCAGTGGCGGATCGCCTTGCAGCTTCGAGGCCGATGCGTTGAGATCGCTGTCGCCTGAGAGCCAGTCGAGCGTGTTCTTAAACGCGAGCAACGTGTTCGGTGGGTTCTGCAGTGCAATCTCGGCGTAGCCCATCGCCACCCGTTGCAAGTCTTTGTCGCCGCCCATGTCCATGCCTGGTGGCATGCCCGGCACACTGGGCGTAGCGGCTGCGCGCGCAAGCGGATTGGCAAACATCTGCGCAGCAGAAAGAACGAGCAAACGCGCTGGGCGGGGCGACTTCTCGGGCACCGTCACACCCATCGCGTCTTGGCCTTTGAAGGCGCTGACGAAGGTGCCCTCAACGGCGGCCGCAACGCCGTACTGTTGGAAGGACTGCTTCTCTTCTTGCGCCTTCTTCTTCACTTTGCCTTCTTCACCGGGGCGCAGTGAAACGCTGTCTTCATGCGCGAGCAGCGAGCGAGGCGACGTGCGCGCTATAAAGCGGAAGCCGTCTTTTGCCGAAGCAATGTCTGGCTGCTTTTCGGTGTGCAGCTCGAGCGACGAAGGGAATGGGAACAAGACGGGATTAAGGCGGAAAAAGCCTGGGAAGGCATCATCCAATATCTGCTCGTTGCCGCCAAAACGCGGATCGTTTTGCAACTGCGCCACCGCGGGCATGCGCGCAGCACCCACCACTTGATTGAAATCGTTGCGCACCGGCACGCGCGCACCAAAGCCGAAGTCGAAGACCACGTCCTTCTTCATCTCCACGCCGTAACCCGCGAGCAATTTCTCTAGGCCGTGCGTGCTCAGTGTGGCTTGCATCTGCGGGTCGCCGCTCTTGACGTTGGCCGCGCTGGCGATGATCGCCACGCTCTTGCCGCGCATCAGGAACTCGTCGATGCGGCGCAGTTCTTTGTCGGTGTAATCCTTGCCTGGCTGCGTGACGATGATGCCATCGAGGTCATCGGGCACACCCGCCTCGCCGCCTTTGAGGTCGACGTCGGTCACTGCGTAGTACGGGAAGCGGCCCGTGATGATTTGTTGCACGCTGGGGCCGCCCTCCTGACCGCCCTTGGCCGGC
>JAYWGD010000477.1:0-4348 GCA_043778435.1 Myxococcales bacterium
GGCTAACGGATCCATGGCCACACCCATCCCCGACAATCACGTCCGCATGTCGGTCTATGGAGTGCGCGCCGCCACCGCGGGTGAGGTCGTGCACCTCCACAGCGAGACGGTGGCTGAGGGCATTACGTCCGACAGCCGGCGCGTTGTGGCTGGCAATGTGTTTGTGGCGCTCAAAGGCGAGAGCTTCGATGGCCACGATCACGTAGCGCGCGCCATCGCCGCCGGAGCACACACTGTGGTGGTGAATCGCGGTCGCGGCGCTGAATGCACGGGCGCCAATGTGATCGAGGTCGCCGATACGCTGCGCGCTTGGGGCGCTCTGGGCCGGGCTCACTTGCGCGCTTGGCGCCGAGGTCATGCGTCGCGTCGCGTGCTGGTCATTACCGGCAGCTCGGGCAAAACCAGCACCAAAGAATGGCTCGCGGGTTTGCTCGCAGAACGCGCGCCCACCCAATCTACGCAAGGCAATCTCAACAACCTCATTGGCGTGCCCGCCACGTGTTTCACGGTGACCGAAGATCACACCTACGCCGTGATCGAGGCCGGCATGAGTGTGCCTGGCGAGATCGCAGCGCTCGGCTCTTACCTGCGGCCGGACATCAGCATCGTGAACAACATCGGCCTGGCGCACGTGGCGCAGTTTGGATCGCGTTCGGGCATCGCGCGCGAGAAGGGCGCGCTCTTTGCCACCACGCGCGAGGATGGCGTGGCCATCGCAAACGCAGACGACGCGGCCGTGATGGGCGAACTTTTGCGCACGCGCGCGGCCACCAGCATGACGTTTGGCGTAGGCCCTTTGAGCGGTGCACCAAGACCCGATGTACGCTTGGCGTATCGTCGACGTGATGCCGAAGGTGGGACGGAGCTGGGCGTCGATTTCCCAGCAGCAAGCACCGCCTACCACTTCTCGCACGATGTCTCTGCGGTTCAGGCATGCAACCTGATGGCCGCCATCACCGCGTATTGGGCGCTCTTTTTCGAGCCGCCCACGCTTGCCCACGTGGTTGAAGCCAGCTTGCGCGTAGGTGCTGGCGGACGAGGAAAAATGCTGGCAGGAGTGCGCGGGAGCTGGCTCATCGACGACACCTACAACGCCAACCCCGACAGCATGCGCGCGGCCCTCGCCTCGCTTGCGGAGCAACACGTGAGCGGACGCACCATCGCAGTGCTCGGCGAGATGCGTGAATTGGGCGTGATGTCGCACGAAGCTCATCGCGCACTTGGCGTAGCCGTGCACGAGGCCGGCATCTCGCATCTTGTGACGTTGGGCGGACACGCGAGCTTTAGCGCGGCTGCTGCAAAAGAATGCGGAGTGCATGTAACTGCATGTGCCAGTTTGGATGATGCCTACACGCATTTGGCGGGTATCCTGCAAGCCGGCGATGTGGCGTTGTTTAAGGCCTCGCGTGGCGTTGCGGCCGAGCGTTTGCTCGTTCGCCTTCAAGAAGGGAAGACCTGAGTGCTTTACGAATTGCTCTTTCCGCTGCATCGCTATGCGCACTTGGGCTGGCTCAACGTGCTCAGGTACTTGCCCTTTCGCATCATCCTGGCCACGACCAGCGCCATGTTCTTGTCGTTCTGGTTGGCGCCTTGGTTCATCGCGCGCCTCAAGCTCGGGCAGATCAGCCAAGTCATTCGTGAAGATGGCCCCTCCAGTCACTTCTCCAAAAAGGGCACGCCCACGATGGGCGGCGCGCTGATTCTCACGTGCTTGCTCATTCCCACCTTGATGTGGGCCGACATGCACAACGTGTTCGTGTGGGCCACCACGGCCGTCACCATTGGCTATGGCGTGCTCGGGTTTTTGGACGATTACTTAAAAATTCGCATGCGAAACTCCAAGGGCATACCCGGCCGCTACAAACTTGCGGGCCAAACGGCGATTGGCGGCGGCGTGCTGGCAGCGGTATTCTTCGATCAAAGCCGGATGCCTGCCGACTGGTGGCAAATTCGCGGCCGCCTGGCCTTGCCCTTTGTGGCGTTTGCGAAGCACCCCATTGAGATCCCGGTCCCCCTCTACTTTGCCTTCGCACTCTTCGTAGTGGTGGCCATGTCCAACGCTGTGAACCTCACCGACGGTCTAGACGGCCTGGCCATCGGTCCGGTGATGACCAATGCGACGACCTATTTGGCGTGGTCCTATCTTTGCGGCGCCACCTTTGGCATTGCGGGCCTGAGCCAAAAGCTGGTGCTTGCAAAATACTTGGATATTGCACCTATCGCGTCGGTCGGTGAGCTGGCGGTGTACTGCGGCGCCATGTTGGGCGCGGGCATTGGCTTTCTTTGGTACAACACCTATCCCGCGCAAGTGTTCATGGGCGACGTGGGCTCACTGTCGCTTGGCGGCGGTTTAGGCATGTGCGCGGTGTTCACGAAGAATGAGTTTCTGTCGGTCATTGTGGGCGGCATTTTCTTCGTCGAAGCCGTAAGCGTGATTTTGCAAGTCGGTTGGTACAAGCGCACCGGCAAGCGCATCTTTTTGATGGCGCCCATCCATCATCACTTTGAAAAGAAAGGCTGGCCAGAGCCCAAAGTGATCGTGCGATTTTGGATCATTTCAGTCCTCCTCGCCCTTGTCGGACTCTCGAGCCTCAAGCTTCGATGAGTGCTATTTCTCTCATCCATTCGCGCATTGCGGTCGTGGGCTTGGGCGCAAGTGGCTTGGCCGCGGTGCAGCTCGCGCGGGTCTTGGGCGCGCAGGTCACGGCGTTTGATGCAAAGCCTCTGGAGGCGCTTGCGGCTGCCTCTGTGCAAATTGCATCCTTTGGCGCCGTGCTTTGTGCGGGGGCTACTTCGCCCGATCTCACCGGCTTCGATGTCGTCGTGGTCTCGCCCGGCGTCCCGCCGGGGGCGTATCTCGATGCCGCAGAAGCGGCCGGCGTCGACGTCTGCGGCGAGGTCGAATTTGCCGTGCGCGCGTTGCAAGCGGCCAACCCCGGAACGTCGGTGGTTGCCGTGGGTGGAACCAATGGCAAGAGCACCGTGACGAGTTTGCTGGGTGAGATGTTCTCGGCGCACCACGAGCGGGTGTTTGTAGGCGGCAATTTGGGCCAGCCACTGGCTGCTGTGGCCACTGAGGCGTGGTATGCGGTGGTGCTCGAGGTGAGCAGCTTTCAGATGGAGCGCGTGCGAGACTTTGCGCCGCGCGCAAGTGTGTTGCTCAACGTGACCGAGGACCACCTCGATCGCTACGCGGGCATGGCCGAGTATGCTTACGCCAAGGGAAATGCCTTCGCCAAGCAAGG
Organism: Myxococcales bacterium; assembly: GCA_043778435.1. GTDB lineage: Bacteria > Myxococcota_A > Polyangia > Polyangiales > Polyangiaceae > JAAFHJ01. The sequence goes on from JAYWGD010000477.1 coordinate 3,246, forward strand.
CCCGACGGATCTGGCCGTGAGCCTGCACGGCGATGCGGTGTGCCGCGCGCAAGCCGCGCGAGGGCGCGCGCGGCAGCTCACATTTGGTTCGGAGGGAACGGTCACGGTGAGCCGCGACGGCGTGCATGACGGGCGCGATGGCGAGAGGTACACGGCCAAAGAGATCAAGTTGCAAGGTGCACACAACCTTGCCAATGTGGCGGCCGCCATTGCTGTGGCCCGCGACATGGACGTGCCCGCATCGCTCATTCGTACGGTGCTTGCGCGCTTCGATCCCCTGCCGCACCGTACCGTTTTTGTCTGCGAAATTGCGGGTGTTCGCTACTACGACGACTCTAAAGGCACCAACGTCGGCGCCAGTGTCACGGCACTTCGTGGCTTGTTCGAGCCGCGCGTGGTGCTCATCGCAGGCGGCCGCGACAAGGGCGGGAGCTACGCGCCGCTGGTCGACGCCATTGCGGAGAAGGCTCGCGCAGTCATCACCTTGGGCGAGGCCGCACCGCTGATTCAAGCGGCCGTGGGCGCGCGCGCGCCTGTGCTGCATGCCTCCTCGATGCGCGAGGCGGTGCACATGGCGCAAGCGGTTGCGCAGCAAGGCGATGCCGTGCTGCTTTCGCCTGCGTGTTCTAGCTTCGATATGTATGCATCTTACAAATATCGCGGCGACCACTTTTGCGCCGAGGTACACGAACTCTCGCTGGAGACTCGATGAATCGTAACGTACGTCTTTCGCCCGCCGATGTGCTCTTGGCACCACTTGATGCGCGTGCCGATGAACGCCGCTCCAAGAACGCGCCCGACGTGCTGCTCGCCGCCGTCTTGGTGCTGTTGATGGGCTTCGGTTTGGTGATGGTGTATTCTGCAGGTGCTGCCGAAGCCGCCACCCGCTACCACGACGGCAGCTACTTTCTGCGTCGTCAGGGCGTGTATGCCGTGAGCGCAGTAGCCCTGATGTTTGGGGTTTCGATGTTCGACTACCATCGCATCTACAAGCTCACCTATCCGGTGTTGTTCTGCGTGGCAGCGCTGTTGGTGGTCACGCTCACGGGCTTTGGTCATTCAGGTGGTGGCGCTGCACGCTGGATTGCGGTGGGGCCAGTCCA
>JAYWGD010000478.1:0-14867 GCA_043778435.1 Myxococcales bacterium
CTCTGGATACCCAGCTCGGCAAGCAACGAAGCATTCTCCGTTGCTCGTAAAAAATCAGTGCGATCACAGATGTGTGCGTCTTGCAAACGTTGCGCCAGCTCGAAGCGCGTCGCGCCCTCGGGAACGGTGATGCGCTTGTGCGCAAGCACGTAGTGGTTGATCGCTCGTCGCCCTGATTGGGTGAACAGTGCGGCCCCCGTGAGGCCTCCAAGCAATCCAATCATCGCCGCCGCCATGGTCCACGTCTTGCTCGATGTCGTGGGCTTGCTTCTCATTCGGACCGCCCTCACACTGCGCGATGGCGGAACCGAAGACTTACGTTTCGATGCCATCGCTCAGCCCTTGTTTGCATCCAACCAGGATTGCAGAATCAACACCGCGGCGACTTGGTCGACCAGTTCTTTGCGCTTCTTGTGCGCATTGGCGCCCGTGCCTGTAAGCGATCGCAGTGCCTGGCTTGTGGTGAGTCTCTCGTCCCACAACTCGATGGCGACTCCTGTCTTGTCGGAGATGCTCTGCGCAACCTTGCGCACCCGCCTTGCGGCGTCGCCTTCGCCGCCGCGCATGTCCAGAGGCAAACCAATGACAAATTGCTTGATGTGATGCTCCGCAGCCAGCGTGCGAAGGCGCGCGCACATCGTGGGCGTGGACGTTGCCTCAAGGGTGCATAGTGCACTGGCATATCGATCGCCGATGCTTGCAAGCGCAACGCCGGTGCGCACGCTGCCCAAATCGAGGCCACAGTAATGTTCGTCTAGAGCCAGCGTCATGGGGCATGCACAGCGTGCGGGCGTTTGCCTCCCAAGAACCAAGCAATACCGCCCAACCCCAGCGCGATGGGCAGCGGGATCATGGCAAGCGCCATCTGTGAATCCTGCACCATGTCCGCAAGTTTGCCCACCAACCATGGGGAGATGAGATCGCCACCGGCATGAATCACGAACAAGGTGAGCGCCAGTGCGGTCGCCTTGAGAGCCGGCGGCACCGCCCTGAAAATGGCGACGTTGATGGGGCCTGTGGAAACGAAAATTCCAAGTTCGGCAAGGAAGGCGAAGATCAAAAAGATCTTGGGGCTAGGAGCAAAGAAGGCCGCGGCAAAGAGCGGTGCACCCACGAGCGCGCCGATGCCGCACATGCGCAAAAGTGCACGCGCTTTGGCATTGTCGTCACCGGGTGCGCAGCGCGCCTCGAGGCGCGTGGCGATTTGTCCGCCGGCCAAGGTTGCGATCGCACCGCCCACCACCGTGATCGTTCCGAAGCTCTTGGCCGCCGCCGCAGTAGGCACGCCGTATTGGTTGTTCAAGAAGAACGGAGCCCAGTGTGCAAAAGCACCCACCGTGAATGTGAGTCCCGTGTAGCCCGCGAGTGCATAGCGGTAGAGGCGCACCGAGAAGAGCTCGCGTGCATCCTCGAGCAGTGAGCGCGCCACGCGAGAGGCTCCTTCGCGCACAGGCTCTGCCATGGCACAACCGATGAGCGCGAGCGCGATGCCTGGAGCGCCCGTGTAGATGAACGCATGGCGCCAGCCGACGGTCTCACCCAAGTGGCCGCCGAGCACATAGCCGATGGCGGCGCCAACGGGCCCGGCGAGCTGAAAGATGGATTGCCAACTTGCTTTCCTGTCGGCCGGGGCGACGTCCTGAATGAGCGTTGGCGCCAACGCCGTGAAGCTCGCCTCGCCTACACCTACGAGGGCGCGGGAAAAGAACAACCCCGCGACGGTGGTGGCGGTGCCGGAGGTGATGGTGGCCACGCTCCAAAGCACGGCGCCCACGACGACGAGCCATTTGCGTGGAACGCGGTCGCCGAGGTAGCCAAATACGGGGCTGGAGAGGAAGAAGCCCACCAGAAACACCGTGGCCAAAAGCCCCGATTGCTCCTTGCTCAGCCCCATCTCTAGCTGCACATTTTTGAGCACTGCCGAGACCAAAAATCGATCGATGTAGTTTGCAAAGTTTAGCGCCGTCAAAAAGATGAGAAGCAACACAGGACGGCGAATCATGGCCGACATACTACGGCCCTCTGTGGCCTCTCGTCACCAGCCTTGCACGGTGCCGCGCCCACATGTCGCCGCGCCGCGTCGCCGGGGCCATCGCGTTGCCGCTTGACCGGTGCCCCAGCCTTCGTTACCGAGTGTTCCCAATGAAGCAAATCCTCGCTCCCTTTGCGGCTTTGGCCATTCTGCTGTCTTCGACTGCGGCGCGCGCCGACGGCAAGATCGCCTACCTCGACATGCAGCAAGCCATCTCCAAGACGGAAGAGGGGATGCGCGCCATTGCAAACCTCAAGAAGCTGTTTGAGAGCCGCCAGAAAGAGCTCGATAAGAAGCAAAAAGACATGCTCGAGCAGCGCAAAGAGCTGGAAAAGCAGGCCAAAGTGCTCTCCAAAGATGCGCTGCAAAAGCGAGCCGAGGAGTGGGAGCGCAAGATGCGCGAGCTGCAAGAAGTATTTGTAGGATACAATAAAGAGCTGGAGCAGAAGCAGCAAGAGGCTGAGAAGCCGATTCGCGAGCGCATGGGAAAAGTGGTCGAAGGCATCGCGCAAGCGGATGGCATCGACGTGGTCCTTGCCACCGGCGCCGTGGTTTACGGCCCCTCCAAGCTAGACATCACCGACAAAGCCATCGCCGCCTACAACGCGAAAAAGTAGTTGTCCTTCTTTCGCCACATCTGCGGATGTGGCCCAAGCACCCCCGAGGAAGCCTCATTGGCCTCTTCGGGTTTTTTTATGGCGTGGTGTCTGCGTGAAGCCTGGCCGTGAGTGCTTGTGCGCGCAGCGTTAGCTCGTTGCTGTTTGGGCGATCCGGGTCATTGAGAAAGCGCGAGAAGAGAACCTTCCCATCGGGCATGGCGCGTAAATGAAACTCGTTGCCGCCTGCAGCGCCCTGCGCGTGACAACTTTGGCACTGCGCGGATGGAGGCACTTCAGGGAGCCATGGCAACGCTCGATCACCGGTGGCACCGAAGGCGCTGAACTCGCGCATCCGCGGCACGCCGGTGCTCTCGCCCACATGCGTGCGCACACGCGCCAGATGTTCGTGCTGCGAAAATTGGGAGACCATGCGGGTGAGCTGTTGAACCCATGGGTCGTCGAATGCGCCCGTATTGCCCAAGTCGTGCCAAGCCTGCGCCACTCGTGCAGCCTCGCCGTCTTGGCGAAATTCTACGATGAAAGTGGCGTCTAGCGGCGCGGATCGCGCATCGTCTCCGGGGCCATCGCTCAGCCCATAGACGAGCCTTGCTTCGCCTCCCGTGCGCTCGTTTTCGCTGAGGTCGACGCGATTTACGACAGCCAGCAAACGTACTGGGGCGTCTGCCCAATCGACCTCACGCGCATCGCAATGCGTGCAGTCTGCACTGCAATGGTTGCTGTATTTTGCATGCAACCACTGGCAGCTGGCACGTGCGGGAGCCCAACGCTGCATCCAATCCAAACTCTGTGCCGCGGAGGTATGGGCGTCGTTTGGTGCGACGAGCTTTGTCGCAACGCCAGCGAAGCTCAACGGCCCGTGCTGTGCGTTTTTCGCATTTTCGTGGCTGCGCACATACGCATCGTGAATCAAAAGCTCCTTCCACGGATCGACGGCATGATCGTCAGGCGTGCTCGCGAGAGGGCCACAACCGGCGATGAGGATGGCGTTAGAGCGCGTGCCCAAGACTCATGGGTGCCGCCAAAGAGCAATGCCTGCGCCTCAACACTACTTTCGTCGGTCAGTTCCAGCTTGGACACGCCTCCGTGATTGTTCGCCCGAACTCCTGACCTGGTCGCTGCTGAGCCGAAGGATTCGCTGCGGTCCGCTCTTGATAACGCGCTGCAATTCGCCGCGCGCCTCCATGTCCGTCTTGGTGTAGCGCGTATAATTCGTCATTCGCCCGTTTGGAAAAAGGGGATGCTTGCCCAGCTTTTCTTGAACAAAGAGGCGAACGCGCTCCAGCAGCACAGGCTCCCCACCGACTGAAAGCGCGTCAATGGCTTCAAGAATCGTGGTGCGAAGGAGGCTGTACTGCGCAGACTCAATCGTGAACGCCTCCGAGTAACTTTCCTTGTTTGCGTTCAGGATAAGGGCTCTGCCGCGACTCCAGGCTTCGGCGACCCTCGCTTGGACATCGAGCGGTAAAAAGCGTTTGGCCGTGGCGCTCAGCCCCGTCTTGGAATCGAAACGGTCTGTCATGTACTACTCATCATTTGTGCTTATCCGGCACGGGAAGTGCTGTCTCATAGGGGTTGGGAAGAGATGGCGTCCTTCCAACTATCCGCCCGTCGATGTCACGGTGTGGCGGCTCGCTAAATGCTTTGAGTCCCGCCAAGTCCTTCTTGTGCATCGATCGCGTCCACTGTGACAGCCCGGCGAACCGCCAGATGGCGTTAAAAGGTCGGGGCAGCTCATTCACAAAGTGAAGATGGACCCTCGTCAACTTGGCATCTAGCTCCTCCACTTCAAACCGCACGAACGCGCGGTGTGGCGGCCCTGGGCCGTCAAGCTCCAGCGCAATCAAACGTTGGTCGATGAGCTCTACGATTTCTTGATGCCCAATGGGTCTTCCTTTCGAGACAAATACCATCCGGGCACCCACGGTGCCGTCAGCGCGTTTGGGACTAGAATCCAACGCGCACATTGATCCAGTCTCTTTCGGCCATGCGGACCACCTTGCAAGTCGCGCCTGAAGTCGGATGTCGTCGAAAACGTCGGCGGCTTCGGCAGACACATCAACCGTTTCAGTGTACGAGACGCGCGTTGGCGCCATGAGCGATAGCATCGCAACGAGCAACAAAAGCCCAACGCAAGTTGTGAGAACGATAAATGTCAAAGCTTCCTCCTGTCTGCTGTTCGTCGGGTCATTGACCAAACGCTATTCAACCGACCACCCTGTGATTGATCTAATAGCTTGTGCCATTTGTCTATCTCATTTGGTCGTTTGGGCGCGGCGCGGCGCGGCGCGTCCGGTAAATCCAGCGCATACCGTGGACCTCGCGGCAGAGCGCTTCCTTTGGTGGCCGCACGATTTTAATGGGTCGCGACCGGCATCGTGCGAATGCGCATCGTTGGACTGTGGCAGGCAATCACACGCAGCACCTCGTCGCGTTCGAAGGGTTTGAGAACAAAATCCCGGGCGCCCGCGCGTATGGCCTCCACCGCGAGCGGGACGGAACCAAGGGCCGCCATAAGAACCACAGGCAGTTGAGGAACCTCTCGCAGCACGGCCGCAAGCAGCGCCATGCCATCCATCTTGGGCATGCGGAGATCACTTAAGACCACATCGACCGGGCGCTCACGCAGCATCGAAAGTGCGACTTCAGCGTCGTGTGCGATCGCCACTTCGTAGCCCGCACGACGAAGCATCCGTCCGACGACATCGGCCACGGCGACGTCGTCGTCGACCACCAAGACAAGCTGACTCTGACGCTGGACGGCGGGAATGCTACCGTGAACTGCCGTGCTTCTGTCATTGAACTTCGACCCTCACGAGCGCCCATGACGCCCCGTGATTTGTTGATGGCCGTTTCGGTGCTCAGCCAAGTCGGCGTCGTGGCGCTGGTTCTGCGTCGGCGCGGACGACGTCCCTTGGCCTTGCCTGTGAGCCTATTTCTACTCGATGTCGCATGCATGCAGATTGCAACGATGATGTCGCACGCCACGGGCGCAATTCTGTTTCGTGGATTGGACTTGGTGCTGACGGCCATGGCGCCCGCGTTTGCGTTGCACATTGTGGTGGCGTTCGTCGGTGCATCGCCCAAGGAGCGCCGAGCGCTTCAACTCTCCTATGTTGCGGCCACCTCTCTTGCGCTGCTCACATCGGCCTACTGGTGGAGCGCGACGGCACGCCGATGGGCCGAGAGCACCACTTGGTCGGCTGCTTTTTTGCTGCTGTGGCTGCTTCAGGCTTCGCTGATGGCCAGACGCTTATGGCAGCACCGGCGCATCGCGATGCTGCCGTTGGAGCACGCTCGCACGCGGCTGTTGCAATGGGCGCTTGTGGCGTGACCACTGAGTTTTTCCCCGACATGGGGTTGCCGGAACTCCATTTGGGCGCGCTTGGGCTTTTGCTGATGTCGCTCTTGTTGGGGGCGTTGGTGCTTCGCTATGGCTTTCTGGGAGCCGGCGCGCGAACGCCGTTTGGAGCGCTTGAGCTTTTGGGGGTCATCGGTGGCGCACTGAGCATTGCGAGTCTCGCCGCGCTCGGTCCCCGCCAAGAGTGGGCGGTGTTTGGGTGTGCGCTCGTGCTGGCGTGGGGGGTGTGGGCATCGGTTCGCGAAGCGACCTTACGCACGGCGACTCACGATGAGGGCAAGCGCAGGGTGATGCTGCTGGGGGCCTACTCAGAGCAAATGGCTCACGATCTGCGGAACCCATTGACGGCCATTTGGGGCGCCGCAAGCGAGCTTCAGGCGGATGCCGACCAGCTTTCTGCGGACCAGCAAGAGCTGGTTGCGATGGTCGTCACACAGGCGAAGCGGATGAGCCTCATGATTTCCGACAGCATGCAACTTGGGCAACTGGAGTTGCAACGTGGGCGCGTGGACGTGGTCGAACTGGTGCGCCGTGCCGTGCATTTGACCCCCGCCCTGTCGTCGCTCGTGACGGTGAAAACAGAGCTTCAGCCGGACATTCTGCTCCTCGATGTCGACGGCGAGATGTTGCTCCGGTGCCGGGAAAATATCTTGCGAAATGCATGCGATGCCATGCCGGACGGGGGCGCTCTGTCGGTCGTTGGAGGAGTCTCGAAATCTGGCGACTGGTGTCTACGTGTGAGTGATACCGGCGTAGGCATGTCTCCCGATGAGCTCACGTGTGCGTTCGACGAGTTCTACACCACCAAGGCTGGCGGTCGCGGCATCGGACTGTCCTACGTGCGACGCGTGCTGCGAGCCCACGGTGGTGAAGCGCTCGCGCACAGCGCGTCAGGGCAGGGCACAACGCTGTCTCTGTTTCTGCCTACAGTGCCGCGAGAACCGTGATCACAAGACCGCGACAGAATCGCCCTACAACTCACTGCGCGTCACCGCCACGCCTGCCGTGGAAGACCATTCGCGCACATGATCCATGGCCCAACCGAACTCATGACCTTCCACCGTCATACGGCCCGAGGCCTTGTCGCGAGCGCCCACCGAACTCACCTGTTTCGCGAGTTCCTCAGCCGTGATCTTGGGCATGTCACTTTCGGCGTAGAGTCCGGTCTCGTCGAAGCATGCAACATACAACACGGGTTCTTTCTCTTTGAGCTCGCCGCGTACCGCGGATTCACGAATGCGTGAACGCAGCGTCTCGCCCAGATGGCGCGCGAAGCTTGCGTAGGACCAACCCGCCGCAAGATAGCCCTTGAGCTCTCCATTGGGGGCCACGATGGCGCTGCTGGTCACGTAGGTGCGCGTCTTGCCGTCGGTGCGTTCTTCGGTGTCGAAAGAACCAAAGGCGGCGCGCAATTTGGGGTCACCGGCAGCGAGCCCAGGAAACAACGCGAACAGCTTTTTCCCTGCCATCAAGTCGACTTTGCGGCTGCTACGAATGGCCGTGCCATCCTTGTCCAAGAGAGCATAAAAGCTCGCCTTGGAATTTCGAAGCTCGCTTGTACGCATGTGCACCGTCTCCAGCGCGCGCTGCGTGGTGAACGGATCTTGCAGTGGCGATGCGATGTCCACGTAGAAGGCTTTGTACGAGCGCTCGGCGCCTTTGGGCATCCCGTCGACGAGCTCGCGTACATCGTCGCGTACGACGCCAGCGAGCATACTTGCATGCTCTATGCTGCCCGCTTCACTACGTTTGCCCTTGTCGGTACAAGCTGCAGCGAGAACAGCAACAACAAGGAAAAGTGGGGTCCTCATCGCGCAAGCGTACCCCAAAGCACGGGCTCGTGCATCGTGCGAAAGTTGCTCATGCGCATGAGGCCAACAGTAAGATAACCTACAAGCAATGGCAGACTCCGAGGTTCTCCCCACACGGCTTGGTCGCTACTTGGTGCGTGGCAAAATTGGCGAGGGAGGCATGGCCACCGTGCTGTGCGGCGTCAGCACCGACGATCAAGGGCGGCAAGACGCTTACGCGCTCAAAATGATCCGCGAGGCCTATGCGATGAACCAAGAGTTCGTCGCAATGTTTGCGGAAGAGGCGCGCACGGTGGCGTCGTTCAACCATCCGAACATTGTGCAAGTGCACGAGTTAGGCTGGGAGGGAAACCGTCTCTTTATGGCCATGGAGCTTCTGCGCGGGCCATCGCTTTGGGCGACCTGGAATGCGTGTCGTGAGCGCGGTGTGCGAATGCGTTACGAGCTGATTGCCTATATCGGAGCTCAGATTGCCGAGGGGTTGCACTATGCACATACCCATACGGACGCGCAGGGCAGGCCTTCTCAAATCGTTCACCGCGATGTGAACCCAAGCAACATTTTGCTGACCTACGATGGTCGCGTGAAGGTGATCGATTTCGGTTTGGCAAAAGCCGTCAATCGAGTGTCGCAATCGTCACGCATGGGCGTGGTGAAAGGAAAGCTCGCCTACATGTCGCCCGAGCAAGCGACGCCTTCGAGCGGCATCGACTTTCGCACGGACATCTTCGCGCTTGGGATCACCCTGTGGGAAATCTCCACCGACCGGCGCTTGTTTAAGGCCGACACGGAAGCGCAAACCTTGGAGCAGGTGCTTCGGCTCGAGGTGCCCGACCCTGCGCTGTTGGTGGAGGACTATCCGCCTGCGCTCCGCAACATTGTGATGCGTGCGCTGGAGCGCGATCCCCAACGTCGGTACCGCTCCGCCAGCGACATGGCGCAAGACCTTCGCTATTACGTGCAGAGTGCAGGTGCAGACACGGGAGCAGGTTTTTTGCGGGGTGTTCTCAGCTCTTTGTTTCCAGAAGATGAAGCGCGGCTCGAGGCCTGGATTCGGCGCGCATCCACGAGCCCATCGCTCAACTCGGTCACGTTGCGGCCTGGCCCTGCGGCTTCGGTGCGCATGGCGATGCCTTCCATTCCGCCGGCCGCCGAGTCCGACGCCTCGTTGATGGCCGAGGGGAACTTTGCGCCGCCTTCTAGAGCTCTCTCGTCCAAACCTTTGCTTGTCGATCTCGAGGCTTCGCCGCACTCGGCATTGCCCAACACGCAAATATTTGCCGATGCAAAGCGACGCAGCAATCGCTGGGTCTTCGTGGCACTGATCATTGTTGCTGCCTGCGTCGTGGCGCTAGGGTTTGGGGCGGGGCGCCAGTGGCAATAGAGCAGTTTCCATTTGGGCTGATCTCGGCCGCTTCGTCTTCGTTGGCTCCTGCGCTCCGGGCGCACCTAGCAGTCTAGGCTTACGTCCGGTGCTCGAAGTCCGCCTCGACGAAGCAGCGAAGCTCAACCCAACTGGAAACTGCTCTCGTAAGAGCACACTCTCGATCGACGCAAGCGAAGAGCGCTCTTAGTGACGAGGGGCTCCGGGCCCTGGATTCTCAGGCTCAAAGCCAATGATCTTGTTGTTCGCGTCGACGCGAACCACCCTTGGTGTGTGCGCGCGAGCCTCTGCGTCGGTCATGTCGCCAAACGTTGCAAGCACCACCAAATCGCCTGGGCGATTGCGATGCGCTGCGCCGCCGTTGATGCAGATGACGCCAGAGCCGCGTGCGCCTTCGATCACGTAGGTGACCAAACGGGTTCCGGTGGTGACGTTCCAAACGTGCACTTGTTCGTTCACCAAAAATCCTGCAGCCTCGATCAAATCCAAGTCGATAGAGATCGACCCTTCGTAATGCAGATCGGCCTGCGTCACGGTGGCGCGGTGAATCTTGCCCAAAAACATGCGACGGTTCATTGCAAGGCCCCTGTTACCCCATCAGCCTTTCATCATAAAGCTCATCATGGCCGTCATGGCCTCCTCGCTCGTGAGCCGCGCCATAAAGGCTTCGCCCTCCGCGCGCATTACGGCGCGCAACGCCTCACGCTTGGGACCGCGAATCAGCTCTTTGGCGGCCCGCATGGCTCCCGTTGGCTTGGACGCATAAGCGGAGGCGCGCGCAAGTGCATGGGCCTCCAAGTCAGCCACCTCGCAAAGCTCGTTGACGAGCCCCGCGCCATGCGCCGCTTCGCCGGAAAAGGCATCGCCCAATAGCAGCCATTCATTGGCTTTTGCCTGGCCTACACGCTCGGCCAGCAACACACTCGAACCGCCTTCGGGCACCACACCCAAGGGCACAAAGGGCATGCGGAACTTTGCCGTTGGGGTGGCGATCACGTGATCGCAATGAAGCAACATGGTGGTGCCGATGCCCACCGCAGCGCCATCCACCGCGGCAAGAATCGGCTTGGGAAACGAGACCAACGCTTCTAAAAAACGAAACACCGGAGTGTCGGTGCTGGTGGGTGGGTTTGCCATAAAGTCGGCGATATCGTTGCCTGCAGTAAAGCATCCGGGCGTGCCCAAAATGAGTGCAGCATGCACGGTGTCGTCTGCCGCGGCCTCAGAGAGGGCATCAGAAAGAAGGGTGTACATTGCGAGGGTGAGTGCGTTCTTCTTCTCGGGTCGCGCAAACCGCACGACCAAAACAGACCCCTGACGCTCGCTGACAATATGACTCATGACGCGAGCTTAGCATTGTCACGCAAGGTGACGCGAATACGAACGCCGTGCTTGGGCCGCAGCGTTGCTTGAGGCGCTGGGACATCGTCTTGTGCCGCGGCCAAGTCTGCGCGCTGAAGGATGCGCGCAAGAATGAGCTGCCCCTCCATGAGTGCAAAGTGATTTCCGATGCAGACACGCGAGCCGGCGGCGAAAGGAATCCAAGCGAATTTGTGGCGCTGCGCCTCTGCCTCCGGAAGGAAGCGATCCGGATCAAAACGTTTGGGCTCGGGCCACAGGTCTTCGCGGTGATGAAGCGCGTAGGCGCTAATAATGGTGGCGGTGGCCATCGGGATCTCGAAACCAGCAAGTTCCGTATCGGTCCACGCTTGGCGCGAGCTGATGTACACGGGCGGCATGATGCGCAGCGACTCCTTGAAGACGCGCAGCAAAAAACCAAGTCGCGGCAAGTCTGCGCGGCCGGGTGTTTTGCCTTCAAGAGCATCCACTTCTGCGCGGGCCTTGGCGTATAGCGCAGGGTCGCGGCTCAGGTAATACAAGGCCCATGCGAGCGAGGTCGCTGTGGTCTCATGGCCCGCCACAAACAACGTCAGCACTTCGTCGCGCAGTTGCTTGTCGCTCATCCGCGTCTGCGTCTCGTCGTCGTGCGCGCTGAGTAGGCTGGTGAGCAAGTCGCCTTTGGCTTCGGGGTTGGCACGGCGCTCCGCAATCATGGTGGCGACATAGGCGTCGAGCTTGGCAATGGCCGCGAGCATGGCGGCATCGGAGGCGTTGCGGCTGAGATAGTTCGGGTAGATGAGCGCATCGGCTTTGGCCAGAAGCTTGTCGCTAAGAGGTGACTTCAGCTTGGTCGCGAGACGCCGAAGAATGCCATTGCTCAGTGCCGTCACGAAGCTAGGCGCGGTGACGAAGTTGTCGCTCACCCAGTCGAGCGCGATGGTGAGCGCATGTCCGATCTCGTCGGCTTCTGAAAACGTATCGGCATCGAACAAGGTCTTTCCTGCAACGGACATGGTGATGTGCGTTGTCTGCTCCGCCATGGAAATTTCCTGTCCATTTTGCCATGTATCGACCGCTCGATCGGTGCATGCGATCATGTCTGCCGCGTAAGTTGCGATGAGCGAAGGCTGGAACATCGGAGCCATCAGCTTTCGCTGCGAGCGCCACAGCGGCCCCTCGGCCGTAAACAGTCCGTTGCCCGCGAGCGGTGCAAGTGAGTGACGCGTGAGAAAGGCCTTCTCGAAATCCTTTGCATGTTCCACATAAATTTGCGCCAGCGTCTCGGGCGAATTGACCACCACCGTACGCCCGCCTGGAGCCGCGATGCGCACCATGCCAGCCGGGTGCGCCGCGATACGATCGAGGAGCGCCAAGCGCGAATCTCCTTGGGCGAATTCCCTCAGATGCCCTGCTCCGAGCCAACTTGCGCCCTCGAGCATCGGGATCTCTTTGTAGTGCATTGGTACGCTCCTTGTCGGATCTCGTACGCTTTACAAACCATGAGCGTCAACCTCTTCGTTCACCTAAAGTCTGGCGGGAGCGAGCTCTCTGTGGCGCCTTGGCGCGGGGGATTACCCACCTCGTGGCGCATTGCCGAGCGCGAAGTCTTTTACATGGATGATGCAACTTTTTCAGATGTGTCGCGCAGCGTGCGGGGTGGCAGTCCGCTGTTGTTCCCGAGCCCCGGGCGCCTTCAGAACGACACCTTTGCCACGGAGCACGCGCGTGGGCGTTTGCGACAGCATGGCTTTGCGCGTGAGATGGCGTGGACATTGGGCGAGGGCGGTCGATTTCACACCGAGTCGAACGCCGACACGCTCGCTCTCTACCCTTGGAGCTGGAAGCTCAGCATGCGTCCGCGGCTCGCCGGCGAGCACTTGCTTTTGGAGCATGGTGTGACCAACACATCGCAGCACATGATGCCCTTTGCGTTTGGCCATCATCCATATTTTTACGTGCCTTTGGAGCGCAAATCACAGCTGCGCGTGCGCACGCAAGCAACCCGCGCATGGAACAATGTGGACAAGTCTTTTGGCACGCCCGGCGCACTCAACTTTGGCTCCGGTGAACTCGACGTGGTGCTCTACGATCATCAGAGCCAAGAGTTTGTGCTGAGCGATGACGATGGCCCACTGCTTCGTGTCAGTGCGTCTCCAGAGTACAGCACGTGGGTGCTGTGGACATTGCCGGGAAAACCCTTTGTGTGTGTCGAGCCATGGACGGCACCGCCGGATGCACTCAACTCAGGGCAGAAGTTGATCTGGGTAGAGCCCGGCGAGACGCGCGACATGTGGGTGCAATACCAAAGCTTGCGGGCGCTCTAAAATTCCGCGAATTGCATGCAGGTATTATGCACGCAAGTAAGGTTCGCCAAGGGCGCGCTTGATGGCTGTGCGTGTCTTGGTCGAGAGATAGGCACTGGCAAACGGAAGGGCCTGACTCGGGTCGAGATACGGGTTCTGAAGCGAACCTAGCTTCACCAAGAGCAGCACTTGTTCTGCCACGCTCACTGGGCAGCCAGACAAGCGAATCACCTCGGCGCCATTCAGGCGCGCATTGAAGCGCGCCATCTTTAGCATCTTGCCAAGCATGTCGGCACCTGGTGCACGGCGCGGATCGATGAGCGATCGGTCCTTGTACTTCGATGCCCAATCGGGCTTCTCGGGACCAAGCGCGGAGCAGTCGCCCATAAGAATAACACGCTCATCAGCGCGCACATCCATCGGGCCTTGGTAGTCGCCAAACACCACATGCGTGCGAGGCAAGCGCGCGTCGGTGTTGGCGTCGAACATCCTCATGATCTCGATGGCCTCTTGCAGTGCCCCAGGGCATCCTCCCCAGCAATATCCCTCGTCTCCAGGCGTGCGCCCTGCATAGGCGCGTAGGTTCGAACCCTCAAAGTATTGATCCACAGGGATAAGACCTACGTGAAATCCAGCCGCCTTTTTCTGAGCCTCTTCAATCGTCACGTCGCCGCCCAAGACGATGTCCTCCAAGCGCATGGAGCCCAGTCCTGCGATGCGTGCAGCATGCAAGTGAGCCACACTGTCCGGGTCGATGCCGAGGATGTGGCAGCACACGCTGTCAACGGCCAGCTGATCGTTGCCGGTGATCACCAGACCCAAATCAAAGGGCAGGGGCGTGAGCATGCGGCCCTCGCCGGCAACAATGGCGTCGATAGCAACAAGCTCGGGCTGCCTCACAAATTGCAGATCACGAACCTTGTCATTCAGCGCATGATCGTGATCAATCAACCGATGTCGGTCGTCCTGAATGCCGATGTAGTTCTTCATCGAGAACGTCACTGTGGTCCAGGGGTGGGCCTTAAACTTTGGGCAATTGATAAAGAATTGAGGCCTTAAAACCGACTCTGGGATGTAGACGTAGTCCCGCAGACGGCTCGCATGCGTGTATTCAACACGCACCTGTTGGTCCTCTTCAAAAGGAGCGAGTCGAAGCGCTGATCGCTCGGCGAGCGCATCGTAACCGGCGCCCTGAAAGGCGAAGCGTGTTGGGATGGTGATGCCGCTGCGTTCGCCCACAGTGATGGTGCTGGTCGGCGCCAAGGTACGTACTGCAGCCGCCACACCCTCGATGAACTCCACCCGCGTGTGCGCGTGAGGAAAGTATTTGCCGGATGCCACGACATTGGGTTTCAGAAGCACCTCGCCCTTTGGTTGAAGCGCCATGCGCCGCATCGAGTCCACGAGCACGTCGCAAATTCGTGCGGCGTCGTAGTGAGGCACCGAGTAAAGATGCACTTGAGGGAGGGGCAATCCAGGGCGTGTGTAAGACATGCGGAAGAGGACTCTCAGTTTATCTTGCTGCGGTGCAGCAATTTTCGTAAATTGCACGACGTTCTGGCCGCGTATTGCGCGCCAGCACGAATTGAAGACTTTTTACATTCAGGTGCGACCATGTCCAAGCCGATCCAAGCCATCAACCGCTACAAGGCCGACCTCCGCGAGATTAACTTCCTTCTCTTTGAGCAATTCAAGATTGGTGAGATTCTAAGCAAGGGAATCTTCGAAGCTTGGGGCGAGGAAGAAGTACGCACAACGGTGTCTGAATGCTACCGCTGGACCAAAGAAGTGACGGGCCCGCTCAATGCCATCGGTGATGCGGAAGGCTGCAAAATCGTTGACGGCCGCGTGCAAACCCCAACCGGATTTGCGGCCGCGTGGACCAAGCTGTACGAGGCAGGCTGGAAGAGCATTTCAGTAGATATGGAGCATGGCGGCGCAGGGGCACCTCGCACGGTTCACTGCGTGACCGAGGAGCTGCTGTCAGGTTCCAACACCGCGTTTAGCATGTACGGAGG
>JAYWGD010000479.1:0-1556 GCA_043778435.1 Myxococcales bacterium
GGGGCGAGTGTTGCTTTTGCGTTGGCATGTGGTGGCGCTTCCTCCGTTGTGGCGCCCACCAAACAGGATGTCGCCAACTGGCCTAAGGAAGACAAATCGATGTGTGTTGCGGCTCTGCAAGGCGTTGATATGAACGCTGTCGAGATGCAGGAGGTCGCGGGCGGGGTGTCGATTCGTCCCAACGTTCGACGTGTGTACCTTGCACGGGGAGACCGAGACCATCGTCAGCGCACGTTGCTCTGCCGAGAGATTGACACCAACCTCGATGGCCTCAAAGACATTGCGCGCTGGTTCGACGACAAGGGGCTGCCTACGTTGGAGACTGCGGATGTAAACTTCGATGGTGCTGCAGACACGTGGTTAACCTTTGTCGAAGGCCGTTTGGCGGAGCAGGCTCGAGACACGAACAAAGACGGCAAGGCCGACAACTCTCATGTCTTCGATGCTGACGGGCGTCTCAGCAAAGTGCGTATCGATCGCAACTACGACGGCAAAGACGATGAGTGGTTTGTGTATGCCCCGGGAGGAGCGCTCGAGCGCGTTGGGTTTGACGATGATTATGACGGTCGCGTGGACCGTTGGGAGCGCGACGAGCTGCTCTTGCGACGCGAACAAGAAGCGGAAGCAAAAGAGTTGGCGGAAGCCGAGGCAAAGAAGGCAGCTGAGTCTGCCAGTACGGAAGATGCTGGCCCGCCCAGCAAAAAGAAAAAATGACCGCTGAACGACTTCAAAAAATTATGGCCCGGGGTGGTGTGGCTTCTCGTCGCGCCTGTGAAGAATTGATTGCCGCCGGCCGTGTGCGTGTGAACGGCAAAATTGTAACCGAGCTTGGCGCGACGGCAGATGCCCGCCGTGACAAGATTGAGCTCGATGGCAAGCTCGTCTTGCGTGAGAGCTTTGTCTACGCGGTGCTTCAAAAGCCGCGTGGTTACATGTCGACGATGAGCGACCCTGAGGGGCGACCAACGATTGTAGAGTTGCTTAAAAAGTTAGATGGCCGGGTGTTTCCTGTGGGCCGTTTGGATTTTGCAACCAGCGGTGTGTTGCTCATCACAAACGACGGTGAGTTCTCGAATGCGCTGACGCATCCAAGCAAACGAGTGCCTAAAACCTATGTGGTCAAAGTGCAGGGGGAGATGACCGAGCGCGAGATGGAGCAATGGCGCAAAGGCATCCAGCTTGAGGATGGCATGACGCAGCCGGCGGAGCTTGTGTTCGATCGCTACGAGGACAAGAAAACCTGGTTCGAACTCACCATTTATGAGGGGCGAAACCAGCAAATTCGCAGGATGGGCGAGGCTACAGGCTTTGAAGTCATGCGCTTGTCTCGTTTGTCGTTTGCTGGCATTTCGGGCGAGAAACTCAAGCCCGGAGCCGTTCGCCATCTCAGTTACCGCGAGCTTGTGGATCTGAAAAAGGTGTTTGGCGTGCCACGTAAAACGGCGGCCTCTGGTTTGGACATCGAAGATGCCAAAGCGCTTAAGAAGCCCGTCAAACTTCGCGGCAACAAGAACAATCCCAATGCGGGTGTGGAGTCCAGAGACACCCATCGCTTT
>JAYWGD010000480.1:0-1556 GCA_043778435.1 Myxococcales bacterium
TCCCAATCCCAATCCCAATCCCAACGGGCAAACAGACCTCCCCCGCCAAGAAAGCACGCTAAAGATGGCTCTCACGCCGCAGATCGTCGGTCTTCAATCGGAAGTCTACCAGACCCATTTAGACTGGAAAAACGCAGCTCTCTACGCCTTGGGTGTAGGGGCCACGACCCACGACGATCTCGATCTTCTCTACGAGCAGCCCAACATGCGTGCACTCTGCACCATGGCGGTTGTGCCCGCAGCGCCTGCCATGCGCGAAGTCCTGCTTGGGTGCGGCGCCGACCTTTCTCAAATGGTGCATCATGCACAGTCTGTGCATCTGCGGCGACCTTTGCCCATTGGCCAAACCGTGCGCGCCGAATGCGTCGTCGCGGGTGTCTACGACTTGCGGCGCTTCGCGATGCTCGAGCTCCGAACCACGATTTCAGTGGGACCGCCCTCTGCACCTGAAGAGCTCGCAGAATGTACAACCTCTTTGGTGTTTCTTGGCGCAGGAGGTTTTGGAGGCGAGCCCCCGCCTCGCGGTCAGAAGCCACCTAGCGTCCCAAGCGACACGGCGCCCACGTACATTCACGCACAAGCGACCAGCCTAGAACAGGCTGCACTCTACAGACTTTCGGGCGACGACAACCCACTGCACATCGACCCGGCATTTGCCGCCAAGCTGGGCTTTGATCGCGGCCCCATCCTTCATGGTCTTGCCATCTATGGCTACGTAGCGCGGCATCTAGAGCGTAGGACGGGCAGACGCGTTCGCAACATCCATGCGCAGTTCAAGAGCGCGCTTTGGCCAGGAGAAACACTGATCACAATCATTTGGAATTTGGGCGCGGAGATATGCGTGTTTCAGGTTCACGCCCAAGGCCGTCCTGAACTGGTAGCCACGGGGCATGCGTTCTTGCACGCGGATTGATCCGGCGAACCGATGCGAAGCGGTGTACAAAACGCAGTTATCATGAGCGATTCTATTGTCATCATTGCCGCCAAGCGCACCCCCATCGGAACCTTGCAGGGCGCACTCAAATCCCTGACCGCGAATGAACTGGGCGCTCTTGCCGCCAAGTCGGCCATTGCAGAGTCGGGCACCGATGCGAGCCAAATCGATCACGTGGTGGTGGGCAATGTGCTGCAGTCCAGCAGCGATGCTATTTACTGCGCCCGACATGTGGGCTTGTACGCCGGCGCTCCGATCGAAGCCCCCGCGCTCACCGTGAACCGCCTTTGCGGCAGCGGGTTTGAGGCCATTGTCGAGGGCGCGCGCCAATTGATGTTGGGCGAGGCCACGCTCGTGCTGGCGGGCGGCACCGAGAACATGTCGCAAGCGCCTCACGTGCTTCGTGGTGGCCGCGATGGTTGGGCATTTGGCCGATCTCCACAGCTCGAGGATTCACTCGCCGCGGCGCTGACCGACTCCTACTGCAAAGCACCCATGGGCATCACGGCAGAGAAGCTTGCCGAACTGCATGGGCTCACCCGCGACGACTGCGATGCGCACGCCAAACGAAGCCAAGATCGCTATGCAGCAGCGCAGGACGCCGGATTTTTTGCTCGTGAAA
>JAYWGD010000481.1:0-14682 GCA_043778435.1 Myxococcales bacterium
CTCTTTCGAAAGCCCATGGCATCTGAGGCCGCGCCCGTGACAACGGGCAACCAAGAACGGCACAGCGCAAAAGCTCCAAGAAGCATGCCCACTTCGGCGTCGCGCATCCCCGCCGACTCGGCGAGATACACACTTAGATTGATGTACACTCCATAGAACGCCATGCGCTCCAACACCTCAAGCAGGATAGCGACACGAAAGACTAGCGGAAACATAGCAACAGGCGGGTCCCGCGCGACAGGGGCAGCATCGGCAGCGGCGTAGGGATCGTGAGACACGCACGCGTGCCTACCCCAACGGGCCCCAGCTGCGCTACGTGCCCTTTGGCCGCCCCCATGTTCGCCCGTTTTCTCCTTGCGCTGCTCCGTGGCTACCAGGCTCAGTTTTCGGGGCAGTGGGGGCCCGTGTGTCGCTTCGAGCCGTCGTGTTCCGACTACGCCGCCGGCTGCATACAAGGCCACGGCGCGCTCCGGGGAACCTTGCTTTCACTCTGGCGCGTGTGTAGATGCCAGCCCTTCAGCAAAGGTGGGTACGACCCTGTACCCCCGCGCAGAACCTGAGCCAAAACCATGGAACGATTTTCTCGCCTGATTCTGTTTGTCCTCGCCGCCCTTTTGTTTTGGCGCTGTGGCCCCTCCATCATGGGCGGCGACCATAAGCTGCAAGAGCTGCCCGTTGTGCACGAGAATGTGGCCCCTGGATTTGTGCTGGACCCGAACGAAAAGGGCGGCGCTGTCGCGGCAGAGGGGACATCGTGCACTATCTTTGGCGACGGCTTCCGTGCGGAGCTCTCGTCACGTGGCGCGGCGCTCACGAGCTTCAAACTCACGGACCCCAAATTCATGGAAAAGGGCGCTCCGCTCGATATGGTGAGCACGCCCAAGCACGAGCACACACGACCCCTGCGCGAAACGTTCCGCGCGCCCGGCGGCGACGACCAGTTTGCATTTGATCGCTTTGACTGGAAAGCGGCAGAAGCAAACCCGGGACAGTGCGCCTTCGCCTACAACGACGCCAGCGTGCATGTGATCAAGACCTTCGAGAAGGCGACACGCCCTTACGAGCTTACTGTGACGACCACGGTAAAGAACCTCGCACCGACTGCAAAAAAGCACGCGATGAGCGTGACCACCTACGCTTACTTCACCAACAAAGAGACCAAGTCCAAGCTTGGCCGCGTGGCGCCCATGGCCACCGAACTTGTGTGCGCCAAAACGGGCGAAACCACGCGCAAGCAAGCCACGGAGTTCGCACACGGATGGGCCGATGTGGGGCCTGTCGATGGCTTTGCATCGCTCTCCAGCACGTTCTTTGCAGCGGCATTGGTGCCCGAATCTGGGGCTCACCCCAGCTGTCAATTGCTTGCCGAAGAGTACTATACTGCGGGGCAAAAATCTGATGACGACGAGGCGGGGCACTACTACCACGCCAAGCTCAGCTACCCCATCCGCGAGCTGCAGCCACAAGCCGAAGCGACCTACAAGCTCAGCGCCTACTACGGCCCCAAAGATCGCGCATTGCTGGCCTCTGCGGGCGGCACCGAGCAAGGCCTCAAGGCCGTCATCAACTACAGCTCCTTCTTTGGGATGTTCACGCTGGAGCCGTTGGCCAAGGCCTTGTTCAAGGGTCTCGCCTACTTTCACGGCATGACGGGCAATTGGGGCATCGCCATCATTTTGCTGACCGTCACGCTCAAGGTGGTGCTGCTGCCGGCTGCCATCCCGGGCATCAAGAACAGCATCAAGCTGCGCAAGATCAAGCCCGAACTGGATGCGCTCAAAGTAAAGTTCCCGGACGACGCCCAGGCGCGCCAATTGGCCACGATGGAGCTGCATCGCAAACATGGCGTGAGCATGGTTGTAGGTTGCTTGCCGCAGTTGGCGGCCATGCCCATCTGGTTTGCCATGTACACCATGATCCAGTCGGCGGTTGAGATGTATCATACACCTTTTTGGTGGTTCGCCGACCTGTCGCTCCCCGACCCTTGGTTCATCATGCCCATCGTGCTCGGCGCCTTTATGATCGCCCAGCAGCGCTTGGTGCCTCAGCCCACCGAGATGGATCCGGCGCAGCAGAAAATGATGATGTGGATGATGCCCGGCGTGTTCACGGTCATGATGCTCTTCCTTCCCGCGGCACTTGGTGTGTATATGCTTACCAACAGCCTTCTGACCATGGCGCAACTTGCGCTCACAGAAAGCTACGCCAAACGCGCTGTTGCGGCGCACAACGCCGGCAGCATTCGAATCACCGGGGCATGAGCCCAAACAAGGGCACCCCCTTTACATGCAGGATACAACCATGAGCACAGACCTCACGACACAAAACCAATCCGAACGCGCGCTTTCCTTCGTGCAAGCTGTCTTGCGCGACATGAGCGTGGATGCCGAGGCCGAGCTCGCGCCGCCCGACGAAGAGTCTAGCGACGACGAGATTCGCATCGAGATCGAAGGCGCCGAGGCATCGCGCGTGATCGGCAAGCGCGGCGCCGTGCTCGAAGCTTTGCAGTACCTCACCACCCGCGTGGCGCACCGTCCGGGCGACGCCAAGAAGCACATCTCGGTCGACGCCGAGGGCTACCGCGCACGCCACGAAGAGCAGCTTACGGCCATGGCCATCAAGCTCGGCGAGCGCGTCGCAGCGGAAGGCAAAGTCATCACCTTCGACCCGATGAACGCACGCGACCGCCGCGTGGTCCACATGGCCCTACGCGACATCAAGGGCGTACGCACCGAGAGCTCGGGCCTAGGCCAAGATCGGCGCGTGCAGCTGATCCCAGGCGACGGGCCAAGCACCTGACATCCGCAAATCGTCGGTTGCTCGCCGCCTAAAGTATCCACATACGTGACGGCGGCGAGCGCCCTGGCTTTACGGCGTCAGGCGCTTGGCCTCACTTTCGCGCTCAGGACTGAGCCTCACAGCCACACAGAACGTTTGTCCACGGGCCCATCGAAAGGTGGGCTTTGTGCATTTCCGGGCTTTGCGAGGCGCGCATGCGCAGGCATCCACGAGGGCGCTGCGCCGTCGCACACCACTTGGGTAAGGTAGCTGCGCCATGCCTCTGGCAAAGATGCGTCTAGCGGCACCACGTGCACCATGCGGCCCGCGGGAGGCAATACGGGCTTCGCGCCGACGGCCACGATTCCGCCTTCGTGTATCCAACATGCATCGACGAACTCCGCCGCCGCGCGGAAGCCTTCGTGATCTGATTTTTCGCCGGAGCTCAGCATTCCACGAGGTATTTCGCAGCCAATGCCCAGCATCGCTTCCGAGAGCCTGGCGCCAAATGCGAGCGGTTCTGCGGACCACACCACGCGCGGTGACATGCAACCGCGTTGGTCGAAGAGCGCGATATCTAAGGCCAGCGCACGAGCACTCTCTAGGGTTGCACTCTGCACATAGGCCACCGCAAAGCCGGTGCCATGACCCCAAAGCTCGACATGTTCTGGCAAGCGCGCGCGTATCGCCCGCAAGCTCCCGTCACTGCCGTAGGCGTGCACCGATGCCCCTTGTGCAAACGACCTTGGCCAATCGGCAGCGAGCTGCAGCTCCGGGCCATTCCATTCGCGCACGAGCTCACGCGCGAGCACAGGATCGCGACGCGAGGGCAACACGCGCACTCGACTGCTGGCGGCAAGCGCCAAAGCCAAAGCCCGCAGCGATGCGGTCAACACATGGGCCGACAGCACGACCAGGACTTCGCTTGCGGGCCGTACCGATGCCAGAAAATGAGCGAGCTCAGCGTCGCTCACCTGCTGCTCGAAGCTGTAGCGCCACGCGGCCTCGACCCCTTGTGCGCTCAGCCCCGTGCTGGACACCAGTTCGGCTTGCAGGCCCGCGCGGCACGCATACAAATCGCGTGCACATTGCAACAATCTTTGTACACGCGCTTCAGTTTCGTGCATTTTACTCACGTGCATTCTGCATCATCTCTTCGGCCGCAAGTGAACAGCCCCGCGGCACCGCACCCGGCGTGCGGCCGAGGAGCTCAAAGCCGCCTTGCACGCGGCGCACACGATCCGCGGTTTGCACGGCCACGGCGCTGTCCACATTGGCCAAGTCTACAATGCGCGCGATGCCAATCTCGCCATCGGCCACGGGCTGCAATGTCTCCGGATCAACGGGCACCACGCGCGCCCACGGCGGCTCAAAGTACACTCCCGACTGTGCGTAGGCGGCCACCGCGGTACGCTCGTAGAACTGCGAGCTGAGCTCCGTCATGCCGTATTCGGACACCACCTGGCGCTGCGGGATGCCAAAGCACGTGGCCACCTGAGCGCGCAGTTCGGCGGCATCCACCTCGCGCGATTTTCCCTTGTAGCCGCCGGTTTGCATCACGCGCGACGAGGGGTGAAGCACCAGCATTTTTCCTCGCAGTTCGTCGATCAAGTGCACGAGCGCAAACGATGTGGCGAGAATGATGCACGGAGCATCCATGAAGCCAGGCTCGGAGAGATCACGAACGAATCGTGCGACGTCGAAGCGGTCTTCACGAGCATAATAGGGGTGCGGCCCCACGCTGCCGAACTCCTCCTCGAAGAGGGCGTTCATGTGCGTGAGTGAGGAGTCTGGAGCGTCGGGTGCAGAGGGGCCAAGCACCAGCGTACGCACCGCATCCCCCAAGCCGCGAAACAAGCAGGCACGCCCAAACGCCATCGCGCCTAGCTCGTACGTGTCGATACGGCGGAACCTGTGTTCACCGCGCGCGCCCATGGTCGTCCCACTGGTGCGAAATGTGTACTTTGCATCCTCTGACGTCACGCATCCCACATGGCCCATTTTGAACGCGTCCGTGGGGACGGCAGGGATGTCGCTTGCGAGCGTCCACGAAGCGGACACCAAAGCGCCACGCCCAGCGAGACGGGCATAGCTCGCGCTCTGGGCAACTTGATGACGCGCGATGTCCACGGCAAGTGCATCGAAGGGCTCGGGCATGAGCGACCCCGACTCAAAGGCACGAACAAAAGCTTGGGCGCGATCGTGCAGCGCATCGGACACAGAATGCATGCTCTCCCAGATAGCCCAAGAGAAGGTGACTTGGGTGCAGTACTGCCCGCGGAGCTCGCTTACAGTGCGCGTACTCTGCCCATAACGAGAAGGACGAAGCGAAGCCCACTCGTAGGAGATCTTGTCGAGCATCGATTTTGACTCCATCGCCGTGAGTGAGCGCGTGGTTGGGATCGTGACGATCCGCTGCGTGATGAGCGTAAAACCGCCCTCTTCTTGGTACCCGAGCTCAAAGCTTGGATAGCCAAGCGCAACCCCGGGCTTTGTGAAGAGACTGGTAGCGTCGGGCTGCTGTGGAAGAAAGGGAACCCCAGGAAATCACTTTGATTGGATGGTTTTGGCAATTCTGCTTGCCGCGATACAATGACTGGCAAGCGCGACACCGTCAAATCACTAGCTCGGCCAGCACCTCACGAACAGCCACGAGGCCAGCGTGCAGCAGTGGCTCATGTACATTAAGCGCTGGCGACAGGGTGAGCACATCGCCACCCACGCCGCCGGTGAGCACAATGTAGCCACGTGCAAGCAGCTGTCGCATCGCCGCAAGCGCTCGCGGCTGGCTGCCGCAAGGCACGCCCAACATCAACCCGCGCCCGGTCATGGCCAAATCTGGAAATACATCCTGCATGCATTGCCCCAACACGGCCGCGCGCTCAGGAAGCTTCTCGCCCACAATCGTGTCCAGCGCAACGCATGCTGCAGCACACGCCGGGGGCGCCGCCACATGTGTAGAGGTGTGCACATAGCTCCCGCCATGTGCCCCCCACGCTGCCATCACCTCGGCGCGCCCCACACATGCGGAAATCGGAAGACCAGCGCCCAGGGATTTCCCTAAGCATACCACGTCTGCGAGACCACCCGAATGGATCATGGCACCGCTGCGCCCCAAGCCTGTCCAGACTTCATCGGCGATGAGCACTGCGCTAAATTCTGTGCATAACGCACGTAATGCAGGCAGGAACGCTGCACATGGCGGCAAACATCCCCCACGCCCAAGCAGCGGCTCAAAAAGCACAGCACCCACAGTCCCCAACGACAGCGCACGACGCACCGCGCTTACGCTGGCATCCAAGTCTGCAGCCAACACCGGGAAAGGTGCAAAGTGCACATGAGGGTTAAGCTGAGCCGCGAAAGGAGCGCGAAAGTTCTCACCCAAACCACATGCAGCCAGAGGCCCATGCGACAAGCCGTGATAACTTCCCTCAAAAGCAACCACGCCGGGCTTGCCGGTGGCGAGAACCGCCGTTTTGAGCGCGGCCGTCACTGCGTCGGCGCCGCTAAGACCAAACAGCACACGAGCGCCAGGCCCCACCAGCGCTGCCAAGCGCGTGCATAGCGCATGCTTTTCGGCGCTGCCGTAAACGTCTCCAAGCGCGAGACCCAAACTACGCGCTCGTTCTTCGTAGGCGCGTGTGACGCCCTCATGCGTGTGCCCCAGAGCCAGAGCACCGAATCCCGCGCACAAGTCCACCAGCACATTTCCATCCGCGTCTTCGACGTTGTCGCCGTGAGCGCGGGCATACACGACGGGCGAGAAGTCAAGGCCCGAGGTTTGGGCGCGGGCGCCGCGTCGCTCCTCGAAGGAAGGGCATTCGAGCGCTGCAATTTCGCTCGCCAACTGCCGCGACGCAGGCCCGGGCACCGACGTTCTCAACTGTGGGCGCAAGTCCCCAAGTATCCTTACTCCGCTCACGACGTGTCAGGCTCTTGTGTGGCGACGACGCGATTTCGACCCGTGCGTTTGGCGATGTAGAGGCAGGCGTCTGCGACTTGGACAAGATCATTTGGTCCCGTCATGAGCTCGGTGCGCTCGGCCACGCCCAACGAGACGGTGACCTCGATGCGCTCGCCTTCAAAGACAAACTCGTGGCTCTCAATGCGTTGACGAAGCGTCTCGGCAAGCGCCTCTGCGCCCTCCAGGTTGGTCTCGGGCAACACCAAGGCAAACTCCTCGCCGCCATAGCGCGCGAGCACTTCATCGCGGCGAATGCGCGACTGCACCACGCGGGCCAATTCCTTCAGGGCGTAGTCACCCGCCAAGTGGCCTAACGTGTCGTTGATGCGCTTGAAATGGTCCACATCGAACATCACCAAGCTCAGAGGCCTCGAGTGCCGTTTGGCGCGGGTGAGCTCTCGGTCCAGCGCCTCCATGAGGTAGCGTTTGACGTGCGCGCCGGTAAGGCCGTCCACGATGGTCATCTTGTAGATTTCCTCGTGGTACATAGATTCCACGTCGGTGCCCGACAGGTACTTAAAGATGGTGGAGCCTATCTTGACGCGATCGCCGTTGAGCAAAGGCCGCTCGCTAGGGATGAGCTCGTCGTTGACGTAGGTGCCATTGGTGGACTGGTCGTCGACCACAAACCAACGCTCACCTCTTTGCTCAAAGTGCGCATGACGACGGGACACACTGTCGGCGTCGAGCACGACCTGATTCTCGGAGCCTCGGCCCACGCGCATGGTGTCGAGGTCAAGCACGAAGCGCTTGCCAAGCAGTGTGGGTTCCTTCGTGTAGATGATGACCACGCAGTCGCCTCCACCGGTTCCTTCAGGAATGCGGCTGGGCTTCACCACCGTGGTCACTTGCGTGACATCTTCTCGCTCGTCGGACAATGTGGCTAAAGCTTAGGGGCAGATCTTAAGATGTCGAGAACGAGAGGCAATTCGGTTGGCGCAATAGCGCCAACCGCGAAAGCCCTAAAAATTCGCTGAGAGAATGCACTCGCATCTGTGCCAGAGCGTACGTGAATGCGCGCCATGCACTCACCTTCGCGCACCTCGCTGCCAGGCTTTTTGAGCACCTCAATGCCGACGAGTGGATCGACAGGCTGATCGGCGCGCGTGCGACCGGCGCCCATGGCCACCGCGGTCAGGCCTACTTCGAGCGCGTCAATCTCGGTCACAAATCCAGATTGCGTGGAACATACATCGATGGCCACCGGCGCATCCACGAGCAAGCTGGGCTTGAGCACAACGGCCGCGTCACCGCCTTGGGCACGCACCATTTTTGCCATGGTCTCCACGGCGGCGCCGCTCGCAATGACATGATCCAAAATGCTGTGAGCCTCCTGATCGCTCTCGGCAAGCCCGGCCAAACGAAGCATCTCGGAAGCCAGCACATAGGTGCACTCCTTGAGATCCGCGGGGCCTCGCCCATGCAAAAGCTCGAGAGCTTCGCGTGTCTCGTTGGCATTTCCAATGGTCGCTCCGAGCGGCGCGTCCATGCGTGTCAGCACCGCGGTCACGCGCTTGCCGCCAAGCGTGCCGACGCGCACCAACGCATCGGCAAGTTCGCGCGCGCGCGCTTCGGTCTTCATAAAAGCGCCCCGCCCTACTTTGACATCGAGCACCAAACCATCGATGCCTTCGGCAAGTTTCTTTGATAAAATGCTGGCAACGATGAGCGGTACGCACTCCACCGTCGCGGTCACATCGCGCAATGCATACATCCGTTTGTCGGCGGGCGCGATGTCGGCGGTTTGACCAATCATGCAGGTGCCGACCTCCCGAACGATGCGCGCATAGTCTGCTGTGCTCATCTGCGTGGAGAAGCCCGGAATGGCCTCAAGCTTGTCGAGCGTGCCGCCCGTGTGACCCAGGCCCCGGCCGCTCACCATCGGCACGGGGGCACCTGCTGCAGCCACAAGCGGCGCCAGAGCGATGGACACTTTGTCGCCCACGCCGCCGGTCGAATGCTTGTCGACTTTGAAGCCAGGCACATCGCTCAAATCGACCTCGATGCCTGAACGCAACATGGCCTGAGTGAGCCACACGGTTTCGTCATCGGAGAGACCGCGCAGATACACCGCCATGAGCCACGCAGACATTTGATAGTCGGCCATCGTGCCGTCGGACAGCGAACGCACCAGCCGCGCGATGTCCTGTTCGCGGTGGGCATGTCCGTCTCGCTTGTGGGCAAGCAACTCGACAAGAGTAGGTTCCATCACGGTTTTCCTACAACGCTCGACGCCCTTCGCGTAAACCTTTCGGCGTTATGGTTCCAAGCCTGAGAAACAAGTGTCGTTTTGCTCTTCTCGCAATGCTGGCGGTTGGCTGCACCAAGGCCCCACAGGATACCAGTGCCGCGTCGTCCGCCCTCGTCATCAAAGAGGCGGATCTGGGCAACGCAGACTTCCGCGGCGCAGCGCTCAAACCCGACACCACCGATGCACCGCTGCGCCACTGGATGCAACAACGCTTTGGAGGTCCTTGGCCCGCCACCCGCATCACACAATACGCGCCGGCCCTACGCGCTCTCGGAGTCTCTGCGCCTGCGGACATGCCCAACTGGTCATCCATCGCCGAGGACGGCGCCAAGGCAGCCGACATTGGCGATGAGCAGGCCGTGCGGGCCGCCTGTCGAATGTGCCACCAAAGCTATCAAACACTGTACGCGCAAACACGGCGTGCGCAGGCGTTGCCCGCGGGTCTTTAAGGCTCGAAGCAAAACATGATGGCAGCGCGCATCCCACGCTCGACGTTGCCCAAAGTCGGGCGGCCCAAAGGCAAGCTGACACAGCACAAGCGCCTCGATCGCTTGAAAATGGCCCTCGAACGCGCGCCCGGCGGTGTCACCCTGAAAGACCTAGGGCGCATCGCCAACGTGACCGAGCGCTCCGTGCGGCGCTATCTCGGGGAAGTAAAAGGCAGCTGGGATTTGGAGTCGGTACGCGCCACACCTGGTGGCCCCGCGCTGTGGCGCATCAAGCCTAGCGAACGAGGCCGATCGATCACCCTACGCCGCGCGCAAGCACTGGCCGTGTTGGGCTCGGCCAGCACGCTTCACGAGTTTGGAGACTGCGCACTTGCCGAAGATGCCAAGTCGGCGCAAGAACAGCTGCGACAAATTGTCGACAAACCATTGCGTCGCAGTGTGCGCGACACCAGTGCGCGCCGAACTCCCCTCAGGTTCGTCATGTACCAACCTGCAGATCGTCCAACACGCGTCGCGCGCGAGGTGCTCGACGAAGTGTATGCGGCGCTTGTCCATGGCACCGAGGTGGCGCTTCGCACGCGCGACGGCAAGGCGGAATCTCGCCGGTTCGTTCCGTGGTCGCTCATCGCTCATCAAGAAAACATGCACCTTGCAGGCATATGGGAGTTCCACAAAGAGCCTACGCTTGTAGATTTGGCCGACATCGGCGTTGCCCGCGCGGTGCCGGACGCTCCGGTGAAACTGCCTGATGAAGAGGAACTGCGTGTTTTTTTGCACGGTGTGATGGGCGTCGCGGCACCGGCTGCGCTGGAGTTGGCGGTCATCGAAATTGACGCAGAGTCCACACCTTCGTACAGAGGCGTACGGGTGCATCCTGCTCAAAAAGTGTTGCGATCCAAAGATGGGCGCATGCGCCTGACTGTTCCTTTGGTGGACGCAGAAAAACTGCTTCGGTGGGTGCACGCACAAGCAGGCGCCGCGCATGTCATCGGACCGCCTACATTGGTGCAGGCTGCACGCACCTCAGTGCTGCGCGCACTCGCCAAATACGGCGACTGAGGTGAGCTTACACCAACCGGCGGCGGCGGCGTGTGACGGCAGCGAAGAGCGCGAGGACACTTGCGTACACCGACAGCATCGCGTTTGCGACATCGGTTTCACGTGCTACGCTGCAACCCGTGTGTGATGCTGGCGCTGCTGACGCTGCCAACGCAGATACAACGGCGGCGTCGGCTACAGCCTCATTGCGCCCCGCATCCTTGGCCGCAATCTGCGGCGACGCTGCCTCGGTTGCAGCGGCGAAAGCCTCTGGCGGCAACGAGGCATCCGAGACAGCGACGACACCTGCATCCTCGACCACCACCGCCGCATCCGGCGCCGGCGGCGATGAAGCATCCACTGCGCGACCGGCGTCTGCTCCAGCACCTGCATCGGGTTGCGGCGGTGGCGGAAGCTGCGCACGAATCGCAGGCACAGCCTCTAGCGTGGCAAACAGGTAGCCTTCTGCTTTGAGCCGCGGGACCAAGTTCTTGGTCATGTCCACCGTGTTGCCCGCTGCATCACCCCATGGATCGTGCAGCAACACGATGCCGTGATCTCGCGCGCGAATCTCGTTCATGTAAAGGTCTGCGCATGCGGCACTGCTGATGTGGGCCTCCTGCCAGCAAGCCCAATCGGCGGCGTAATTGTCGGCCATTGTGTTGCCGATGTCGGCGCGCACAGGCCCAATGTACCGATCGAGCGCGGTGCCAACAAAGGCCGCGCGAACCGCGGCGGACCACGCGAAATAAGGAGGCCGGAAGAAGTAATGACCGTCGGCGTTGAAGGGCGCGATCAGGTTGTCCACACTCTGTACCTCGCTGCGTACGGCCTCCGCCGACTGCGTGGTCATGTTGGTGTGGGTCTGTGTATGGTTGGCGATTCGGTGGCCATCCGCGGCAATGCGCGCAAGCACGCCAGGATGCGCGTCGGTTTGCCAACCCGTG
This sequence comes from Myxococcales bacterium, assembly GCA_043778435.1. Classification (GTDB taxonomy): domain Bacteria; phylum Myxococcota_A; class Polyangia; order Polyangiales; family Polyangiaceae; genus JAAFHJ01. Next base: position 11,428 of record JAYWGD010000481.1, read on the forward strand.
ACGAAGAAAGTTGCGCGAATTCCCTGTTGTCGCAGATAGGTAGACAGCTCTTCAGAGCGATCTCCGGGGCCATCGTCGTAGCTAAGAATCAGTGTTTTTGCTGGCAATTCCGAACCATCCACAAAGTCGTTCTCTAGCGCCTCGTGGCCCGCAGCGAAGCCATCTCCATCGCCTCGCAGCGCCTGCGTTCCGCAAGCTGCCAACACCGCCAGCGAAAGCAAACCTAAGCTCAATCGACTCATCTTGAAGCAAGACTACAGCCCTAAGCTTGGGATGCAAGAAGGCTAAGGTCGTTCTAGCGAAACACGCACCTCTGTTGCCGCACGCTCTCCTTGGGCAAAAGCCTCATCGAAGAGCGCGAGGCCCGCAAGATCGGTGTGAGCAAAAAAGATTTTGCCATGCTTCGATTGCAGCAGTGCAAGCGCATTGGAGGAAAGTAACCCTGGCACAGGCCGCACCATCGCATGCCCCCATTTTCGAATCTCGATGTGCTCGACGAGCTCACGAATGCGCGGATGTGCCTGCTCCAAGTCTTGCAGGCATTGCTCGGCCAACTGCTCGTAGCTCGCGTTCAAGAGATCCTTGCGCCGCAGCACCGGATCGCCCTCTGCCATCGGCATATAGTAGGTCAGCACAGTGCGGCCACTGTCCGCGCCAGCTGCATGGGTTGCGACCACGTAGCCGACGGAGACGCTGGCGTAGATCACATTGTCCCACGCAATCGGGGCGCCCTCTGCGCGGTCGCTACTTTCAGGGTGCTCGCGCAGGGTGAGGTTCGCGACCCACCAGGGCGCGTAACTCAGCGACGCGCGTGCTTGATGCACAGCCTCCGGTTCTTCTCGCACAATACGCGCTGCGACAAACGAAGGCACGGCCACCACCGCGGCATCAGATGCGAACTGCATATTTCTCCCCTGTGCATCGACTGCACTTACGCGGCCATCGGCGTGCACCGCGGTGACGAGCACTCCGGTGCGAATCTCGACCCCTTCGGCGAGAGCTTGCACCAAGTGACCATTGCCCTCGGGCCACGTGAGCACGGGCTGCGGCTCCGCGCCAGCGGCGCGCAAACGCCCCGCGAAATAGGCGAGCCCCGCAAGTGCACTGGTCTCCGCGGCCACGGTTCCATAATCATCGCGGCATGCGTAATTCATCATCCACGCCAGACGGCGCGACTGTAGCCCCTCCGCTGCAAGCCATGCGTCTACGGACATTTGGTCCAGCGCACTGCCCACCGGTCCCAACGCCCCACCTCCCATGGGGAAGCGAAACAATCGTGTTCCGTCCGGTCGACGCTCCGCGACAATCGCTGAAATTTTGCTACGGAATCGCGCAAACTCTTCAAGTTCTTGCGGGCTTGCGCCATGCACAGGCCAAAGGCCTTCATGCCAGACGCCATCCAAAAAAAGGCGCTCCTCGGGTTCTCTGCAGAGTGCACGCTCTGTACCCACGAGCTCGCCCTGTGATCCGCGAATGCATGCACCAGACTGAATCAGAAATTCGGCGAACGCCCCTGTGCCGTCGAGCGGCAAGGTCACGTAGTGCGCGCCCCATGGATACGCCGAGGTCGCATTCTCACCCCACGAGGCTGTGCCTCCTGCGCGCTCATCCAGTTCCAAGACAAGCACATCATTCAGCCCTGCGCGTCGCAGCGCGCGAGCGCACGCAAGGCCCGCAACGCCTGCACCCACGACAATCACACGATGGGGCTCTATCGCAGCATCAGGGTTCCAAACGGGTGCCTCGCGCAGCTGTCGTAGCAAGTGGCCCACGCGCTCAATCTGCCCCACGATCATGCCAGGCGGGAGCGAAGGCTTTTTACCACATCCACGAGGCATTTTGCACGCAACCAGAGCCGCGCTGCCTAGCAAAACGTGCCTTCGCCGTACACGTCGCATCACGAGGAGCGCTCCCGAGGCAACACCCGCATAGATGCAAAATACATGCATACAATCCCGACCAAACCGTTTGCGAGGCCTGCTGCGCGCGCCGTTCCGTCAAGGCCCACCCAAGGCATAAGCACGAACGGGAAGGCCCACGACGCCAAAAGCGCACCCACATAATCCAAAGCCATCGTTCCCCCGAAGTCTCCCAGCATTGCTACCAGAACAGGCAGCTCGAGCCCCACCAGCACGCCACCAAGACCTGCGGCCGATGCAAAAGAAATCTCCGCCCACGGCGAGAACATATCGAGGGCCCCACACAGCCGCACAAGCGCGAGGCCATAGATGCAAAGTGCAAGTTCCACCCACGCAAGCATGCCCCATGACGACAGATGGAGCGATTGGCGCAGCTTGGAACTCAGCATCGCGCTTAGCCAGGCACCCATTCCTAAACCGGCCGTGAACACCCCAAACGAGATCGCGAAGTGACGCGTCACATCTCCGTGCATGTAGCTGCCCAAGGTGCCAATCACCAACTCGTACGCAATGCCAGAGGCCGCAACCGCGAGCGTGGAGAGCTGTAAAAAGACGCGCTGCAAGCGCGTGGAGCGCACCTCACTCAACCGTGAATGGCCGCCGAAATGATAAGCGCCGTGCCGATAAAAACAGACCCAATCACGATGGCAAGGGCCACGTTCTGATCGTCTTCGATCTCTTTGCGAATCGAGAATGGCGTGACGCTCTGAATCACTTTAAAGATTGCTGCAAACACCAACAAACCGAGAAACGCAAACAGGGTGGTGAGGCCTAGAGATTGAAATAGGTGTTCGTTTGGCATGAGCAATGTCTCCTTTTATGGCCTGCGCGCGATGCACTGTACACGAATATTTTGAGCGGCTGCGAGTGCGCCGAGCAACACACCCCAATCCGGCTGAAGAGCTGCGCCGCGATCTCCGCAATGGTAGAGATTGAGGGCGAAGTAGCCATGCTCAGGAAACGTGTGCAATGTTAGATGAGACTCGGAAAGCATGTAGAGCGCAGTGACTCCGCCTGCGCCGCCGAAGGTATGCCACTGCGGCACGCCAACCACATGCAGCGCGAGCGCGGCCACGATGCGCTCGAGAAGCGCGCGCAAAGTCTCTTCAAGACGCAGAACCTCCGCGTCGCATCCTCGCCCATCCACTATCCACTCAGCGCCCGTATTCACTTCCGCGTTGTGGCTATCACAGAATCCCGGACCACTGTGACAGCGCGACCCTCCAGCACCATCTCAAAAAACAGAAAGGCCCCTCGCTCTTTCGAGCGCGGGGCCTTTCTGCGAGCCGAATCGCTCAGCTCATGCGGCGTTCTTGTGCTTGCCTGTGCGGCGCGT
>JAYWGD010000482.1:0-4310 GCA_043778435.1 Myxococcales bacterium
ATTCGCCACATGCCCAACGCGCGCGCCGGCATCACACGCAAATCACGTAGCGGAACGTAGACGCGCGCACTGAGAGGCTCACGCTGCAGTGTGTGTGCACCCTTGGCTCGTACCCTGTACACTACAGCCCACGACCATGTTTCGCCCGCGCTCGCTCCTGCTTTATGTCGCCTTGTGCGCGCTGTTTTTGGTGCCCGCGGTGGCGGATGCTGCATCTGCGAAAGTGACAGCGCTTCAGAGCAAGCTTAGCGACAGCGACTTTCGTGTGCGTACAAGCGCCGCACTTGCTTTGGGCGCGAGCAAAGATGCGGATGCAGTGCAGCCACTTTGCGGTGCGCTGGGCGACGGCACGGAGATCGTGCGCCAGTCCGCGGCGGCGGCTCTGAAGAAGCTCGCCGAGCCTGACGCCATCGGATGCTTGGAATCGCGAGCACGGCAGGAGGGCGCAGCTGGCGTGCAAAAGCAAATAGATGTAACTCTCACGTATCTTCGTGCGGTTCCCGAACCAGCCAATCCGCGCGCTAAGTACTATGTTGCCCTTGGCCCTATTTCGAGTTCGGTGGACATGAGCCGCGAGAGCATGGAGTCGGCCTTGAGAGGAACGGCGAAGGGGAGGCTGAAGCGGTACGGCACCTTTCAGCTCGCCGCGCCGGCCGAGAGTGCAGCGCAATCTGGGGCCACCATCAAGAACCGAAAGCTCAAGGGTTTTTATCTCACCGTCAACGTGAAGAGCAGCAAAGTGGCTGGCGGCACGCGTTTTGTGACCAGTGTCGCGATGTTCACGTATCCGGCCAAGTCGCTCAAAGGCACGGTGAGCGGAGCTGCCGTGTCGAGCACGCCAAGCACTGACAATCAGGCGCTGAGCATGGCCTTCGAGGGAGCACTTGAATCATTCGCAGACAATGTGGGATCGCTGTGAGCGATGCAAAGAATATGCAGAGTACAATGAAGGAACCTCAGATGAAACCATCGTCCGTACGTCATCAACGTCATCTGCGAAACTATGTGCTGGATACACGCTTTCAGTTGAAATACACCGCGATGATTGTAAGCGTGGCCTTGGTCACGGGCCTTGTTGCGGGGGCCTTGCTCACTCAGTCTTTGGCCAAGTCGTCGGCTCAAAGTGCGCACCTTGTGCAGCTAGGCGGCAGGCTCGTGGCGGAGAGCAAGAAGGTTTCCGACGTCACCAGCATGACCATCAAAAACGCCTATGCGGACAGCCCGGAGTTGCTCGCGGCCTTTGGTGCGGATGCCGAGAAGGAAGCCGCTAAAATCGCGCAGCGAGAGCAGGAACTCAAAGCTGGCGACGCCGAACTGCAAGCCAGTCAGGCCCGAACCAAGACGCTTGTCGCCGCGTCGTTTGCAGTATTTTTGCTCACCCTTACGGCGATGGGCATCTATATTACGCATCGGGTGGTGGGGCCAGTCTTCCGTATGAAGCACCTTCTTGGGGAGGTGGCCGCCGGTCGCCTGGTTTTTGATCGCGGTCTACGCGAGGGCGACGAACTCCAAGACTTGTATGCGGTGTTTAAAGACATGGTGGTGGCCATGCGCGAGCGCCAACTGGGTGAGGTGCAGCGGGTGGCAGATCTGACCTCCCATGCGCGGCGCGCTCATGGCGATGTGGCGCTGACGCAAGAGCTTGAGGCCTTGCTGCGAGAGATGCAGGCGGCGGCAGACAAGTCCTCTGCCACTGGTTTGCCGCCGGCTACATAAAGCTTGTCGCTACCTCAATCCGAGAGTGCGCCCTCCGCGTAACGGATCTCTGGCCCGTAGGGGCCGAACACAACGCTTGCGACATCGATGCGTAAACGCGTCACTCCTACATATTGGTAGAGTGCGTGTTTCATAAATGCGTGGGCGCTGCGCCGAAGTGAGGCGCGCTTTTTTGCGTCAATGCTCTGCAAGCCCGACACCCGGGCACCCACAGCCCGCGTTCGCACCTCAACCAGAACAAGCAGATCTTCGTGGCGCGCAACGATGTCGATTTCATCGCGGCCGTGCCGCCAATTGCGGGCGAGCACTTCAAACTGACGCGCAATTAAAAAGGCGACGACGGCCGTTTCGCCATCATCGCCCGTTTTCTTGTTGGCGAAAACCAACGCGGTCTTTGGTGAAACGCGTTCAGTTGGTCAGGCTGCAGCTGGTCGAGCTGCCGCTGGCCGCACTGCAGCTGGATTGTGGCTTGTAACCTTTGCCTACTTTGGTGCAGTAGCCGCCTGAGAGGCCTTCGTTGCCGCCCAAGCCAGTGCTGGCCACAAGCTGTTCGCACGCAAAGTTCTCGGGGCATTCGCAGTAGTTGGCGCCGTCGTCGGTCTTGCCTTCCACGTTCGCGCACCGACACGAGCAAAAAACCGAGTCCACAGCTTTGCGATCTTCGCATTGTGGCGGCACACAGGACTTGCCTTGAGCGTTTTCTTCGCTCTTGTCGCCGACAATGAGCTTGGTTGTTCCGGGCACTTTACAACCCGTGCCGTCCTCGTTGTCGGTGCCTTTTTTGCCCGGCTGTCCGTCTCCGTTTTCGTCCTGGCCGTTGGGGCAAGACGTGCGACCACGGTAATGGTTCACCAAGCAAATACGCGACTGGCAAGAAAAGCTCCTAGACTCAGCGTACACGCCGTCCTGGGAAAACCCACGAAACTTAGGATCGTACTCCTTGTCGGGTGTGCAAGCGTCGCCAATACCACCCGATTGAGGGCAACCTGTTGCTGTCAACATGAGGCACACGCCTAGAGCCGCCACCGCCATGATCGATTGCTTCATATCAACTCCTCACCACATGTCATCTTCGGCCATACCCTACCTATACGGAGCATGGTGCGTCAAAGCCAAAACGATCCCGCCGCGCCAACATCGCGCAACCTCGTCGCATTCCCCCTCGGCGACGCGCAAAGAGTACGCGTTTCGCCTTGACATCCCTTGGCCGATCTCCGTAGCATCCAAACGATTTTCTAGAGAAAACAGAGTGTTTTTTCACTGAATTCGAATTTGAAGCTCGGAGTACCTATGCGAAACGTTGCACGCTCACTGGCCCTGTTGGTTGCCCCCGTCCTTTCCCTTGCTCTTTTCAGTGGGGAAGCAACCGCCCAAGCACGTCGTCCTGTTGCAAGGCCGCGTCCTGTCGCACCAGCCGCAGCGGCCGCTGCTGTCGACCTAGATGAGCCCGCAAAAGCGCCGAGCGCGACAGTCGCTGGAAAAAAGGGAACCAAGGCGCCGACCGCGGCCTTGGCGCAAGCCGGTCAGATGACAGAGGCCGCGGCAAAAGCGATGCGTATGGTGCGTTTGGAGAAGTGGGAAGAGGCCGCCTTGGCGCTGTATGGTGTCTATAAAGGTGACACCAACGACGACGACGGCAACAAGCAACTTGCACAATACAACCTTGCGATCGCGCTCTACAACCTCAAGTATTACCAGGGCTCCTACGCCGTGTTTTCTGAGGTCGCAGAGAACCCTAACCACATCAAGTTCAACGAGACCTTGCTCTGGCTTGCCAAGCTCGCGACCGAGTTGCCCGAGCCCGCAGACATCGTCGAGCGCGTAGGAAAATATGACGAAGAGGCCGTGGCCAAGTTTAACAACGCCAACCAAAAGGCGTTGTACTGGCAGCTGAACTATTTGCTCGGCCGTTACAAGTATCGCAACGGACAGTTCGCTGATGCGGTGTCGTTGTTTCAGAAGGTGGCTCGGCAGTCGAAGTTCTACGTAAAAGCACAGTTTTTTGCCGGTATTTCTAACGTCCAGCAGCGCAACTCGGTGCCTGCTGTGGAGTCGTTTAAGAACGTCGTCGCGGCAGCCGAAAGCGGTGAGGTCGAAGAGGACGGCGAGCGTATGCACGACTTGGCGAACCTCTCCATCGCGCGGACGCTGTACTCTTCTTCGATTAAGGTCGACGACACGGGCACGCCACAAGTGCTTGAGGCGCCTCTCTCGATGGCCGTTCGCTACTGGAACAAAGTGGATGTGGGCAGTGAGTACTGGCTCGATGCCTTGTTCGAGGAGTCGTGGGCCTACTTTATGGCCGGAGATTATGCCCATGCGCTTGGCAACGTTCACTCCATCAATGCCGCGTACTTCCCCAAAGCCTATTACCCCGAGGGCGAGATTCTGAAGGCGGTGGTCTACTTCTCCAATTGCCAATACGAAGATTCGGCCACCATCGTCGCCAAGTTTCAGAGCAAGTATCAGCCTATCTACGACGAGCTGAATGGCGTGCTCAAGCGCTTCAAGGACGGCGGCAAAGAAGAGGAGTTCTACAAGTTTTTGCAGGATGTGCGCGTTGGCAAAGCAGACTTGTCGCCCCGCATTCGCAG
>JAYWGD010000483.1:0-4309 GCA_043778435.1 Myxococcales bacterium
GTTACGCGGACTTTGAGGAGTCGCGCAAACGTGCTGCATGCGTCAGCGCCCCGCCCAAGGCTTCGTCGGCGAAGAACCCTGCTGCGCGCTTGTCTGCAGCGCCTGCCGCTGCAGTCGCCAGCGCAACAAAGGTGCAAACTGCACTGAGTTTGCCGCCGCCGGCGAAAGGCCCCACAAGTTACGAGGAGCTGCGCGCGGCTTCGCGCGACAAGGAGCGAAAAAAGCGGCGTGTGGCAGAGCTCGAAGCCAAGGTCGCGCGGCACGAGACACTGCTTGCCAAACATGCCGAAAAGCAGCTTGCGACCCCTGCTGAGGCGTGGGAGCAGGTGGCAAAACTCGCGTTCGAAGAGGGCAAACTGCGCGCCGACTTGGACGACGACATGGTCGAATGGGCCCTGCTCAGCGAAGAGCTCAGTTAACGGTGTTGGACGCCTGTGCTGGCTTCTTATACGCGGCGCCACCCAAGCCGATCATGAACATCAGGCGAAGCCCATCGCGGTCTGCCGTATAGGGCTCCACCTTGCTCGCATCCCGTGGGAGTTCGCTAAAGAGACCGCTGGTGCTGTACTTCGTGCCGGTACCACGCGTGAACGCAAGGTACTCCACCGCGATGTCAGAGCTTAGGGCTACACCGCGCCCTAGATACCATTCCAATCCATGACGCATGCCCAGAATGCCTCCGCTTGTGTTCGCCGATTCAGCCGTGTCATCGAACAACCAAGACTCATTTGTGCGCGCACAAGAATAGCCCAACGTTGCAAGGCCTCGGTAGCGAAACGACTTGGAGAGTGCGGGGTGCACTCCAAGCGCCGCTTGCAATTCACCGGCAGTCGTCCCGAGCGCTCCAGCCAACCGCACATTGCCACCGTAGACCCATGGGAGCGCTTCACCGGGGTGAGGCGTGTGCGTTACCAAGACATCGAAGGCGGCAACAACGTCGGCGCGTGAGCTCCCCACTGGTTCGGCACCCACGGCCACGCTGAACGACGCTTGAATTCGCCCTGACTCCTGCATCGCAGGCGCTGCCGCAATAGCCGTGCGAGGAGTCTCGGGTGCTTGTGCAAAGGCCGGTCGAGCCATCAACAAGAGCATGCCTGATGCAAGGATTCGGTGAGTGCAATTCATGCGCTCGGCGATGCAATCCAGATGCCACCCTCGCATACCAAACAATATCCCGCTGTCGCGAAACGAGCACTCTGACATTCTTGTCGCGGTCATCGCGCTCATCGCGCTTTGAGGGATACCACAAGCTCATACATCTCGCGGCGCGCGCGACCCGACCAGGCGGCCACGCGATCCGCGACGCCCTTCGCGTGGCCGCCTTCCGCGAGCAGCGCTTTGATGCGCGCCACGATGTCGGCATCGCTAGGTGCGCCACGCTCGCTCAGCTCGAAGTGGCCAAGCAAGATCACAATCTCGCCCATCCATTCCCGTGCATCATGCACAAAGTCTGACAAGCGGCCGCGCACAAATTCTTCAAAGTGTTTGCTGAGCTCCCGCGCAATCACCACCTCGCGCTCCGGTCGCAGTGCAGCAAGGTCGCGCAGTGTGTCGCCCGTGCGCTTAGGCGACTCGTACAAGATCACGATCTCCGGCGTCTCAATCACGCGCGCCAAGGCCTCTGATCGCGCGGCGCCATCGCGCGGCAAGAAGCCTAAAAAGCGAAAGCCCGAGCGCGCACTGAGTCCACTGCCCACCAGGGCGCTGAGCACCGCACTGGCTCCCGGCACAGGCACCACTTCGATGCCTGCCGCAATGGCCGCTTCCACCAATCGCTCACCCGGGTCGCTCACAATCGGTGTGCCTGCATCGCTGACGTAAGCCAGTGTTTTGCCGAGCAGAAGCTCGCTTGCGAGGGCTTGCACTTCAGCGTCTGTGGAGTGATCGTGCAGCGACCTCATGGTCTTTCCGCCAAGGCCCAAATGCGAAAGCAAACTGCGCGTATGCCGTGTGTCTTCGGCCACCACGATGTCTGCGAGCTTCAGTGTGTCGATGGCGCGAAGGGTGATGTCGCCTAGGTTCCCTATGGGTGTAGAGACCACATAAAGCGTCATGTCAGGTCCGTCGCGTCGCCCAGCTGTGCTTTGAGATAGTCGCGCAGGCGCCCGGTCACGCGCTGCTCAATCTGCCTCACTCGCTCACGCGAGATGCTGTAGCGATCGCCGATCTCTTGCAGTGTCATGGGCTCTTCGGCCACAAGGCGCTCGTCAAAAATGGCCAGCTCCTTTTCGTGCTTGAGCAGCGTGAGCCTAAAGCTTGCAAGCTTGTCCTTAAGCATGTCTTGCAGTTCTTCGCGAGCGGTCAGAACCTCAGGGCCATCTGCCGTGGAGGGCAGCAAATCTCCTCGCGAAATGGTGCGCCCTTCGCCGTCATTTAAGGGCGCATCCAGTGATTTTTCGCCGCTGGAAAGACGGATATCCATCTCGGTCACATCGGTTTCGGACACACCCAACTCTTTGGCGACGACTTCGGCCGTTGGGCGAATGCCCATGGCCTCGAGTTGCGCCTTGGTCTTTTGCAAGTTGAAGAACAGGCGCCGCTGGTTCTGCGTGGTGCCCACTTTGACCAAACGCCAGTTGTTCAAAATGAACCGCAGCATGTAGGCCCGAATCCACCAGGCTGCGTACGACGAGAGCTTTACACCGCGGTACGGATCGTAGCGCTTCACGGCTTGCATCAAGCCGATGTTTCCCTCTTGCACGAGGTCCATGATGTTCTTATAAGCGCGCCGGTATTCGTAGGCGAGTTTGACCACCAGACGCAGGTTGGAGGTCACCAATCGGGCGGCCGCTGCAGGGTCCTGATGCTCCACGTATCGGACCGCGAGATCCCGCGTTTCATCGGGTGTTAGCAGACGGTGACGCTGCACCTCGCGCATGTACGCGGCAAAGGGATCCAGACGCGCAAGTGATGCCTCTCCCGCCTTCGCCGGGCGCGCGGCCTTGATCGGGAGGTCGAGGTCCTTTTCGTCGATGTCGGCGAGCAGATCGGGCTCGGCGTCGTCGTCGACGATTTCGGCTTCGTGTTCCTCGCCTTCAATGGCCTGAGACTTGGGATTTTCGTCGCTCACGTGTATACCTCTTCGGGCAAAGACAGGCGTTCGTGTAGCACGCCCGCGCCCGTAGGGGCGAGAGTGCTTTCCGTCCCAATGTACCGCACGCCCATGACAACTCCCCCGAACGCCGCATCGCACGAAGCTCTACAAGAGCCTAGCTTTGCCTTAGACGACGCTGACTTCGAGTGGCTTCGAGGTGCCGAGAGCACCCGCTCCGACGCCGCCGCCTTTGTACTCCGTGTTCAGGCTTGGCTCGACGCGCAGCTCGGAGCCGTAGGTCATCACGCGGAGGGGCTCTCCACAGATTTGCAGTTCGACGTGCCTTCGGGCCGCGTGCGCGTGCGCTTGGGTCTTCGCGATCGTGGGGATCGCCCGGGCGCCACCGTGGATCTCGAAATCGACGCGGTAGGCGTTCAGGCATATCTGGCGATTCCGACGGTCCAGCGCGCGGGTGCCTACGTAGACGCGCGCAATTTTCATGCAGCGTTGGCTGATGCGGAGGGCTCCAAGCGTCTGATGCAATCGCTTAATGATTTGCCCGATGTGTTCGTGATGGGCGCGCACGGAAAGCTTGTCACGGTGGGCCGCGATCCTGATCCCAAACGAGTGCAGCGTGCCATTGAAGATGCCGAATTGCGCGAACTTTCTTTCGTGCTTGGTTGCTCTTTTCCTCGCGCAACGGTGATCGCGCTGGGCGACGATCTGGCCGATGCCCTGGACACTGTGCTTATGGCGCTGTTGCCATTGCTGCACCAAGTCTCGTGGTCCACCGACAACGATTGGTTGCCAGTGCAGCCACGCTCCAGGTCACGAAGTGCGGTGGCGCGTGCGCGTCGTCGTGGCCCACCGCGCGATGCAGAGCGCCGCCGCTCGATTCTGGAATCGCTGGCACTCGATGGCGAGCCTCCCACTGAACTACTGGGCGCGCACGAATCCGATCGCGTTCCTCCTCGTGTGGTCCTGGCCTTGCCTCGACCAAAGTTGCATTCTACAACCTCGACCCGTGGGCTCCGAAGTCTGGTCTCCGCCGATCGCGTAGATTCTACTTTGCCGCTCTCCGTGGGCGCGAAAGTGCGCGCCGCAACCGGCGCATTCGAAGGCAAAGTAGGCATCGTGATGGAGCTCGATGAACAACATGCGCGCGTGGCGTTTGGGCCACTCACTGCGCGCTGTCGCAATGACGAGTTGGGCGTGGTGGTCCCTCCGAGAACACAGCCGCCTCTAGGCAGCTCGCACCGAAAGAAGAGCAAATGA
>JAYWGD010000484.1:0-4294 GCA_043778435.1 Myxococcales bacterium
GTTGCCAACGGGTCGTTCGCGAACACTTCGGCCATTGCTGCGCTCTTTGCCTCTGCCAAAGCGCAAGGAGGCCGCGTGCACTTGGTGGGGCTGCTTTCCGACGGCGGTGTGCACTCCAGCATCGAGCACTGGTTCGCCGCGATCTCTGCCGCGCGCGCAGTGGACTTGGCTGTGGTGGCGCATCCATTCCTCGATGGCCGCGATGTGGCGCCGGGGTCTGCACTAGGTTTTGTGGCGCAGCTGCATGACAAGCTTGCTGCGTGTTGCCGCATTGGCAGTGTAGGCGGGCGCTTCTTTGGCATGGATCGCGACAACCGGTGGGAGCGCATCGAGCTTGCCTATCGCGCCATGGTCGAGGGCGTATCCCAGCATCGTGCTCAGAGTGCGGCGGAGGGCATTCTGCTTGCCGCAGAGCGCGGCGAGAGCGACGAGTTTGTGACGCCCTTTGTGGTGGGCGACTATGCCGGCATCGACGCCGCACGTGATGTGGTGTTGCACCTGAACTTTAGACCCGATCGCGCGCGCGAATTTTCGCACGCAATATACACAAAATCGTTTGGCCACTTTGCGAGGCCAAGAGGAGCGCTTCCTCACTACCTGTGCATGACCGAATACGACGCAGGTCTCGCAGCACCCATTGCCTTTTCGCGTGTGGAATACACGGATACTTTGGGTGAGGTTGTTGCGCGCGCCGGCATGAAGCAATTGCGCTGCGCCGAGACGGAAAAGTACGCGCACGTGACGTACTTTTTTAGCGGCGGAAGCGAAGCTTTGTTCAAAGGAGAAGAGCGCAAGCTTGTGCCCTCACCCAAAGAGGTGAGGACGTACGACGAGAAGCCCGAGATGTCGGCAGAGGCCGTCACGCAGGTCGTGCTTGCCGCCATAGCGTCGGGCCAATACGACCTCATTGTTGTCAATTATGCCAATCCAGACATGGTTGGACATACAGGTAATTTGCAGGCAGCCAAGCGTGCCGTCGAGGTGGTGGATGGTTGTGTCGCCCGTCTCGTTACGGCACTTTTGCGGCATGGCGGCGAGATGTTGCTCACGGCCGATCATGGCAACTGCGAGCAGATGATAGACCCGCAAACAGGTGCGCCCTTCACCGCACACACACTCAACTTGGTGGATTGCACACTGATCTCAACGGCGCTCCCTGCGGGCGCGATGCTGCGAAGTGATGGCTGCTTGGCCGACGTGGCACCCACCTTGCTTGCGCGCCTTGGCGTGGCCCAGCCGACGGCCATGACCGGTGTGGATTTGGTTCGCCCTGCCACGAGAGAGGCATGAAGAAGAGCGTTCGGCCGAAGTCGGCGCCGCTGCTTGAACGCCCGCCTGAGGTCGCACGCGATTCCAGCGTGCCGCCAGCCCGCGAGTCGCTGGAGTCGATCTCCACGGGCTTGCTCTTCGAGGTGCTTCGCGCGCGTTTGGCCACCGGCGGTGACATTGTGGTCAAGCGCCCCGTACCCGCGCATCAAGGGTCCAAGCGGGTGCGCGCGCTGCTCGAACGCGAGGTCGAAGCAGCCTCGGCCATGGGCGGTGTTGGGGCGCCATTCGTGCTTGGGTGGGATGCGGACTCGGGCGAGCTTCGGCGCGCGTGGGTGCCGGGCGAGACGCTCGCGGAAGCGCGCGAGCGTATGGGCGCCGCGTCGCTGAGCTTTGCGCTCGCGGTGTGCGCCAAGCTCATGACCGTTCTTCAGCGCGCGCATGCTGCGGGTTGGCTCGTGGTCGACATCTCGCCGTCTAATGTGATGATCACGCCGGGCGGTGAACTTATGATTTTGGACTTTGGCTCGGCGCGAAAAAATGGCTCCGCACCCCCCAAATTGCAGGACGATTTGGATCCGGTGTCGCCGGGGTTTTCGGCGCCCGAACAAGCCTCCGGGCTTGCGCTCACGCCGGCGAGTGACATCTACGCAGCGGTGAGGCTTGTGCAATGGATGGTCACCGGCGAGAACAGCCGTGCGGCGCACGCATCGCTTGCAGATGGAGACCTGTCGCAGCGCATGTCGCGCGCACTATTGCTTGCGGGCGCCCTGAAAGCCCGTACCGAGCTACGCGCTTGCTTGTCACGCGCCGAGAGTGCGCGCCCCAACGATTTGTTGCATGTTGCATGTGTATGCGCGCAGAGCACGCCGTCATCCATGTTTCGCAACTTTGGGGTGGACTCGTGGACCCAAGGCTCCTTGCCCAAGGGGTTGCTCGCCGCCGCCGCGCTTGGTGCATTGCTGCTGACTGCGGCGGGGGCGGCGCTGTGGCGGGGGCGTCCGGCGGAAAGCCTCTCAAATGTGCAGAGTGCATGGATTGATGTGTCTGCGTCGCCTTGGGCCTCCTGCACCGTGGACGGCGCGAACCCCACGGTGACGCCGGCGGGGGCGCCATGGCGCGTGGCCCCGGGTGAGCATGTCGTACGCTGCCAGCATCCCTCTGCGCGCCCCGAGGAGCAGGGAATCTCCACGCGCGCTGGCGAGCGAAGCCATGTGTTTGTGCGCATGAATGTGCCCGAGTCGGACCCTCTCTCGCCCGAGTCGCTGGCCGACCAATTTGCCAAGGAGTCGCCATGAGAGTCGCCATTTGTCTCCAATGCGTGTGCGTTGCGTTTGCAGTCCTCGGCACTGCAGCGCCAGCCCATGCGTTTCCGTACATTGTGCAGCAGGGCGATACCCTCGCGCGCATTGCCGAGCGAATCTACGGCGACCCTCATATCGAGGCCGTGATTGCAGGCGCCAATGTGCTCGATCGCAGTGGCGGCATTGCACTCACGCCAGGCATGCGCATCGAGGTGCCGGCAGACCTCAGCGTGCGTGCAGAAAAGGGAGACACGTGGCCTTCGCTCGCGGCGCGCTGGTTGGGCCAAGATTCACACGCCAATGAGCTTGCGGCTGCCAATCAAGGCGTTCCGTGGATCCCCCCGGAGGCCGGTCAAGAGGTGCGAGTCTTTGCAGTCCTCACGCATGTTGCGGGGCCGCGCGAGTTCGTGTCAGCCGTGGCGAAGCACTACGGCATGGATCCCAAAACCTCATGGAAGCTTGCGCTCTACAACAAACATGATGGCGACGAACTGGAGCCCGGAGAGCGAATCACGGTACCGCTGGTGCACCTCTCGCTCACGGCCGCCGGGCGCGCCATGCTGGCGGCGGCGAGCGAGGCGGGCCTGCGGGCATCGGGGGCAGAGTCGGCGTCTCGCCCCACCACGGCCGAATCCGCTGAGCTTGTGCGCCGATTGCGCACTGGCGAATGGGCGGGCGCGGTGGAATTGGGCACGCGATTTGCTCGCGTGGTTGGCGCCCGCGGGCAACGTGCTCGGGCGCTTGGATACCGAGCCTTGCTCGAAGCCTACGCGGCGACTGGGGAGCAGGCGCGCGCGCGAACGGCGTGCACGGGCCTCAAGCAAAATGCAAAAGTGGATCTGAACGAGACATGGTGGTCTCCCACGCTGCGTGCGTTGTGCACGCAATCGGCGCCGTAGAGCCATCGAAACGATTCCGGGCTTCGCGCCCTGTCCTATCTGACACGGAGCAGATACGGGCGCGCCATTCCCCGCGGAGGAATCATTCCCAAGAATGTACTCGGTACTGCGGGCAGAGGTGCCTCTTGCATCCCCAACAAGTATGCGACTGCGCCGACTACGCTCGCGGGGCTCTGGCCGGCCTCGCGCATCGCACGAACGGTGGGCGCGCCATGTCGTTTCGCCAAGCGTTCTCCGTCTGGGCCTACAATGGTTGGTATATGCACGTAAGTGCGTGGTCGCTGTAGGCCAAGCAAGCCTTGAAGGTATCGTTGCCTGGCCGTGCTCGCACAGAGGTCTTCGCCTCGCACAACATCCGTTATCCGACCGCGGCCATCGTCGATGCTGCAAGCAAATTGATAGGTGTAGGTGCCATCTGCGCGCCTCAATACAAAGTCTCCGGAATCAACGACGCGCGCCGTCAACGTGCCCAAACGTAGATCACAAAACGTTTCTTCGGCGTCCGGATCGACCCGCAATCTCCATGCGGGGGCGCGCCGCATCACGCGGTGCGGATCGCTCGCTCTACACGCGCCGGAATAGGTGATTTCCTCGCCCTCATGCGGCGCCGAAAGCAGCGATGCGATCTCCTTGCGAGAACAATCGCAGGGGTACAGCATGCCGCGCCTATGCAGCGAGGCAAAGGCATCGTCGTAGTGGGGCATGGCTTGAGATTGGCTGTATGGCGCACCTATGCCTGCGCTTTCGGGCCCTTCGTCCCAGTGCAGCCCCAGCCACATCAGATCCTCCATCTGTCGCCGGCGCGAACCCTCCACCACGCGTGCG
>JAYWGD010000485.1:0-4291 GCA_043778435.1 Myxococcales bacterium
GTGGGGGCTCCCGCGACTTCGAGCCGCACGGCATGACCTCGTTCTCGACGTTTGAGCTCTTGCTGAATGGAGAGAAGAAGGTCGTCGCCCTCTTCTTCATCCAAGTCCAAATCGAAATTTCGTGTCACGCGAAACGCGTAAACACCCGTGAGCGAGGCCGATGGAAACAACAGCCTCGCGTTTCGCGCGATGATGTCTTCGACGAGCACAAAGCTCGAACGCGCCACAGCGCTATCGCGACGCGCATAACCTGAAACATCGATGAGCCTGGGCAAAACGCCGGGGATTTGCACGACACCAAAACTTGCGTCGTCCCCTGCACGAGCATTGCGATCGAACATAAAGCCCAAGTTCAAACCGCGATTACGCAGGTGAGGAAACGGATGCCCCGGGTCTACCGCGATGGGGGTGAGAATTGGAAATATCTCCGCGCGAAACCGAGCGTCGAGCTCGCGCAACGCATCATCGGCGAGCTCTTCGGGCTCGCACAAGAAGATGCCTTCAGCCTCGAGTGCGGGTAGCAAACGCGTCTCGAAGTCCTCTCGCTGCCGCTCGCAGAGCGCATGCACGCGGTCGGAGATATCACCCAATTGTGCATCGGCCGTCATGCCGTCGGCCGAATGATCTGTCGCACCTAGTGCGAGTTGCTCCTTGAGCCCCGCCACACGAACCATAAAAAATTCGTCCAGGTTGGAGCTAACAATGGCATGAAATTTGAAGCGCTCAAACAGAGGGACCGCAGGCGATTCAGCCTCCGCCAGCACACGAGAATTGAAGGCCAGCCACGACAACTCGCGGTTAAAATAAAGGGCTGTACCCTGCAAATCGACTGGCGAAACGCGGTTCCACAAGGACCCTGGCGGCACGCTGGGTGTGGGCGACGACAGCGGCGGCGCCTCGGTAGACTCCGGAGGTGCGACTTGGGACGAAGGGGTGAGGACTCTGTTGTGCTTGCTCACTTGGCTTGTGCAAGACTAACAGAGGCCACAGCACGCGGCACACAACCCGCCGTGACGTTTCGACGCAGATTGAGGAACATTTCAATGGACTCGACCCACTACGAACTTCGGTCCAAGCTTCACGCGATCATGAGCGAACCTGTACGACGGTTGTCCATCCCTGTTCCCGCGCCCATCGACCGGGCCATTGCCTTCAGCGACACGCTTGCTGCGGTGAAAGACAAGCATCTGATGATCCCTCTGCGCGGCCATCCCGATCCGGATGGCATCGCGTCGGCGTTGGCGCTCAGGCATCTGGCTCTTCGCGCAGGCGCGCGCGAGGTCACGATTTCCTACTTGCACGAGCTGTCGCATCGCGAGAACCGTGCGCTTGTTAAGTTGCTCAACATCGACATGCTGAAGATGAAGACGGCGGCCGACGTGCACACCAAGGTCGACTTTTTGGCGCTGGTCGATGCGCATGATTTGGACCCCGAACTGTCGTGGGCCGACGAGATCGAAGTGCTGGTCATCATCGATCATCATCGTGTGACGAGTGCGCCCAAGGCGCGCTTTTGCGACATCCGTCAGGACGTAGGCGCGACGGCCACGATATTTGCAGAGTACCTGCAAAAGCTTGCGCCGCTCGATGTAGACAGCGAAGACGATCGCCGCGTCGCTACGGCGCTCATGCACGGACTCACCACCGATACCGACGACTTTATGCTCGCACGTCGCACCGACTTTGACGCTGCTGCACTGCTCGCCGATGCTTGCGATCGCGACTTGCTTCAAGCCTTGGCGCGGCGATCCATCGAGGCCAGTGCGATGGATGTCATCGCGCGCGCCTTGGGCGACATGACGGTCCGCCGCAACTTTGCGGTTGCCGGTGTAGGCTTTGTGCCCGAGACCGAGCGTGACACCATTGCGCAAGCCTCGGACTTCTTGGTGCGCCGTGAAGACATCGACACGGTGGTGGTCTACGGCATTGTGGGCGACAAGTTTATCGAGGGTTCGTTGCGAACGCATTCGCCGAGCGTGGACCCTGGCGCTTGGCTCGAGCAAGCGTTTGGCTTCGATGATCGCGGGCGCCCCTTCGGCGGCGGCCGTCGTGACAAGGGCGGCTTTCGCATCCCGATTGGGTTCTTGGGCCGCGTGACGGATCGCTCGCAGCTGTGGGGCTTGGTCGAAGCGACCGTGCGCAGCACCATGCTTCGCGTCGTGGGTGAGGACACCGCGGCGCTCACGCCCGTGGACGCCCACCATCGTCACGGCGATCGTTGAACATTCTCTTTTTCGGTTTGCCTCAAGCCGCGCTCGCGCTGCTTGAGGATGGCCATTGCGTGAATCATGCAGCCATTTGCCGCAAAGACGCGGAAGGCCTTTCAGAGTTGCGCGCCCGACTCGGAGACGCGCGCGTGAGCGTACTGCCTGAGGTGACTCGCGCGTGGGTGCAGCGGGTTGCACCGGAGGGCGTCGACCTTCTGGTAAGCTGGTTTTGGACACGTAAATTGAGCGCGGAGGTGATCGCATGCGCGCGCTTGGGCACGCTCGGTGTGCACCCGTCGCTGCTGCCGAGGCATCGAGGTCCAGACCCGGTGTTTCATGCCATCGACGCGGGCGATACGCTGACAGGGGTTACTGCCCACACGTTGGGTGAGGAGTACGATGTGGGTGCTGTTTACACCCAACGTGAACTGGCGATCGAAGAGCACTGGAATGGCTGGGAGTTGTCGTTGGCATTGGATGTGCCATCGCTTGCCTTGTTTCGTGAGGTCTGCATGCAATTCTCCATGGGCCCTTCGCCCCGCGCACGGCCTCAAAACGAGGGTCTCGCCACGATGGCCCCAGCGCTTGAAGACGCCGCGCTAGAGTTAGACCCAACGTGGGCCAAATCGCGCGCTCTTCGGCGCATTCGTGCTGCAGCCCCGTGGCCTGGCGCGTGGGTTTGGGCTGGCGAGGAATTGTTGACTCTAGTGCAGGCCAAAGACGCACAGCGCTCGTTTGAAGGCGTGGCCCCCGGCACAGTAGTCGTGTGGGGCCACCATGTGTATCTTACAACAAGTGATGGATCGCTGCAGGTTGTGCTTGCGCGTGTGGGAGAGAGCGATGCAGAACTGGCCGGCGTTGATCTCCTGCTGGCGGTATCAGCGCTCGTGGGCGGTACGCCGGCCCTGGACGCGCAGCCATGAGCGCACGGCTTCGCGTAGGCGTTGTGGACGATTCGGCCTTCAATCGCGTCTGCATTCGTGAATGGTTGCAGAGTACAGAAGATCTGGAGCTCGACTCGTCGCTTGCGAATGGCGAAGAGGCGCTGCGCACGTGGCTTACCGCGCCGCCAGATGTCGCAATTGTGGACTTAGAAATGCCCAAGCTGGATGGCCTGACGCTCGTGCGCTTGCTGATGGCCAAGCGCTCCTTTCCGATTGTTGTATTTTCCAGCTATTCTTCATCCGACAATGTGGTGCGAGCGTTGGAGGCAGGCGCGCTTCGGTTCGTGGCCAAGCCTGATTCTTTGGTGGATGCAGATGCCACGCAACTGCGTGCAGAGCTCCTGTCGGCCGTGCGAGAGGCGGCGCGCGTGGATGTCAGTCGCCTCGCCCGAGCACGCACGGAATTGCCTTCGCTGGTGCCTGGGGGCAAATCGCCGCGTGCGCTGGCCACAACTCTGAGCGTGCTTGTGACGGGCACGGGTGGTCCGCAAGCCATGTTCGAGATGGTGTCGGGCTCGCTGCGTCTTCAAGGTCGGGCCTGGGTCGCTCTGATGGATATGCCTGGAAAGTACATCTATTCGCTGGCGACGAGGTTGGGTGCCAAGACCACGCTTGATGTGGTTTTGCTAGATCCAGGAGAGCCCTTGCTTGAGAACACGCTCTATCTCGTTCCGCGCGAGATGAGGCTGGTGGCCGAGCGCGATGCCAATGGGATCGTGCTTCACCAATCGTACGTGGGCGAATCGGGCGAGACCGCCAACTCGCTTCTGCAGTCCTTGGCGTCGGCGATTGGCGCGAACACTTCGGCGGCGCTCCTGACGGGCGGTGGGAGCGACGGAGTGCTCGGGCTTGAGGCCGTATCTACGGCGGGCGGCGATGTTTATGTGCAAAATGCACATGATGCGGTCGTTCCTGAGCTGGTGCTCAATGCACAGGCTGCAGGTGTCCCAGCGCGCACTTGTTCGCTGGCCGAATTGCGCTCGCTACTGGCCGCCAGCGAAAGAGTGTAGGGCGCACGCAACATTCGCGGCCGTTGCGCCGAGGTCTGCAGCTCGCGGTTCAGCGCACTTGCGCGCGAGGCCACGAAGGAGCCAAGATAGCTGCACTGCCCGCCATGAAAGAAGCCACCTACGAAGACTT
>JAYWGD010000486.1:0-4282 GCA_043778435.1 Myxococcales bacterium
TCATTGCCCGAGCATAGCGCCTCTGCCACGTCTTCGTGCGCGAGAGCACTTCGGAGGGTTTCCACTCGAGGGCCACGACGAAGCCACGCCTCCCATCAGAGGCTGCATTTTCGAGTTGCACAAGAGGCCTTCCTCGCGAAGACGGAGCTCGTGTTTGCACGCGGAGCATTGATGAACCTCTGGCGCGCTTGTGCTGCTAGCAGCCGTCAACCTTCGCGGACGCACGACGAACGAATCGCTTCCCTCTCATCACTCCAGCCAAAACCAAGTTCGAACACGCTCTCCCTAGAGCGTGTTCCTCTACTCGGACAACAAATGTCTCTCCATGGGTCAGCTCTGGTGCTCCACGACTTTTCAGCGAGGCTGCGAGCCGCGTCAGCGGCGAATTCACCCTGCGTACATCACTGGCACGCCGCTATTTCATCTCGATGTTCGAAGGTAGGGCAGCGCCGTACCAATAAGGGCGCTCAATCGGCAAACCGTCGCTGTAGGTGTATCGCACAGGCGATGGCACAGTCAGGTAGTCTTCAGTGAGATCGTAACTGCCGTTGCTCAACAGATTCAGTTTCGCGTACCACGGGTTTGTGCCCCACGAGTTTTGAATGCGCCAAAACTTGAACGTCGTGTCTGGGCGCAGCGCACGTGAGAGCAAGTTGCGATCAGAAATGGTGACGCCAGCGGCCAGTCGCGTGCCGTCAGCAAGCGTCGCATCGTAGTCATACAAGAGCACTGCATGCGCGCCGGCCGAGCCACCCGCCGCGCTTCCAGCCGTTCGGTCAAACGTGTTGGTGCCGGGCAAAATTGCGTTCTTATTAGGGCCAAACGAGAACCAAACGGCCAGCCCTTGGTGCAGAACTCGCTGCACCCTGCGCTGGGATTCACGAACCGCCGCGGGACCTCCGTCATCGCGCAACCACAGGTCGTACTTCCTGTCGAACGCAGGCTTGCCGTCCGACACCCAATCCATACGGTAGCTTGTCGCCGTCCCTGCGATGACTAGCTCAGCAAGGATGCCTGAACGAGGCTTGTCTGCCCCGGGTTGGTAGATCGCTGCGCTAAGGTCTTGAGGTCGCAAAATTTGAAACCGCGCGAATGTATCTACGGGCGCGGAGCCAATGACCCTATCGCGATTCTTACCGAATACACCGTCGAGCCTGCTGCGTGTCGCAAGCGGCAGCTCCCAGGCCGTATCCAGCATTTGAGCGATGGCCAGACTACGAGGTGCTCGTTCTTGAGGAAGCGACTTGAGCCCGCCTGTTTTTAGCCATGCTCCGATTCTCGAGATGGCGCGTGCGTGAAGCGGGTTTTTGCTGCCTGTGGGCGCATCGTTTGCAAAGTGTGTCTGCTGAATGATGCCGTAGTCCTCAAGCAGCACGCGGGCCCCTCCAAAGGTGTTTCCCTGCTGGAAGGCGAAGGGTTCCGCCTTTCCGTTCGAATCGACATCCGGCAACGCGCTTGCGGAATTCAGCCCCACGCCAAACATCAGCTGGCGATAGGACCACCAGTAGCTCAGGTAAGACTCCGACAAATCGAGCTCGCGCCCCCCAACGCGCGTGTGTAAGCGCTGTATCCACTGGGTGGTCGCGTAGGCCCAACAGTTCCCAATGGTCTGATCGGAAATCGCAGTTGGCGAGATGCCCGTCAGATCATCGTCAACGGCGGCGTCCGTCTCATCAACGGCACACGCTGCGTCGAGCGACACAAGGCCAAAGCTCGCACCTGCCAGCAACGTACGGCGAAGAAGAAGGCGCATAGCAGTCAACGTCATACGTCGAGTTTGCACGTATCCAGCGCGCCGTGACAAGCGGCTAGCCCATAAACTGCATAAGGCGCATGGTGGGCTTGCGGTGCTGTGAGTAAAACGACCAGAAGGTCTCGAAATCGGCAATGCATTTGCCCATTGGCGCGCCTCCCTTGCGACCAGCGCCTCCCTCAGCCCCGGGGCTTTATTTCCTATCATCCTTCGGAGGCCATGAGAGAAATTCTAAGCATCTGGCCTCGATGGGCCCAAAGCGAGCATTTTCACTGGTGATTCTTCGCTCACTTTAGGCGTTACATGCTCGCAAAACAGTGCGGTCGGATGGTAGCTTCTGCAACCATGAATCAGCCAGTGGATCGCGCCGGAAACAAGCTCACCACCAACCCTCAGCTGCTCGAATGGGTGACCAAGATGGCCGCCCTCACCACACCCGATCAAATCATCTGGTGCGACGGTTCGGAACAAGAGCGATTGGCCCTCACCGATGTCGCGGTGGCCGCCGGCATTCTAACGCCGCTTAACCAAGACAAGCTGCCCGGCTGTTACTCCAGCCGCTCCAACCCCAACGACGTCGCCCGCGTCGAGCAGCTCACCTTTATCTGCACACCCGAGAAAGACGACGCCGGCCCCACCAACAACTGGATGTCGCCCGCCGACGGCTACGCCAAACTCACCCCCATGTTCGCGGGCTCCATGAAAGGCCGCACCATGTACGTGATCCCTTACGTGATGGGCCCCATCGGTTCCGAGATGAGCAAGGTCGGCGTCGAGGTCACCGACAGTGTGTACGTGGTGCTCAACATGGGCATCATGACCCGCATGGGCCGTCAGGCGTTGGACATGCTCGGCCAAAGCAACGACTTCAACCGCGGCTTGCACTGCACGCTCGACCTCAACCCCGAGCGTCGTTTCATCATGCATTTCCCTGAAGACAACACCATTTGGAGCGTTGGCTCTGGCTACGGCGGCAACGTACTTTTGGGTAAGAAGTGCTTGGCGCTCCGCATCGGCAGCTTCCTCGGAAAGAAAGAGGGCTGGCTCGCTGAGCACATGCTCATCCTAGGCGTCGAGAGCCCCGAAGGCGAGATGACCTATGTGGCTGCGGCCTTCCCAAGCGCATGCGGCAAAACCAACTTCAGCATGATGATCCCACCCAAGCGTTTCAAGGGCTGGAAGATCTGGACCGTGGGCGACGACATCGCGTGGATGCGCGTTGGCGAGGACGGCCGCTTGTGGGCAGTAAATCCGGAGAACGGCTACTTCGGTGTGGCTCCAGGCACCAGCATGGAGAGCAACGCGAACGCGATGTTGTCCGTAAAGAAGAACACGCTCTTTACCAACGTGGCCACCACCGCCGAGGGCGATGTGTGGTGGGAAGGCATCGACGGCCCTGTGCCCGAAGAGCTCACGGACTGGCTGGGCAAAGCCTGGAAAAAGGGCAGCACCGAGAAGGCCGCGCACCCCAATTCGCGCTTCACCGCGCCCGCCATCAACAACCCAGCGCTCAGCAAATATGCAAGCGATCCGAAGGGCGTGCCTATCAGCGCGATCATCTTCGGCGGACGCCGCGCCACCACCGTGCCGCTCGTGATGCAGGCGTTTAACTGGGTCAACGGCGTGTTCTTCGGAGCCACCATGGGTTCCGAGACCACCGCCGCCGCAACGGGCGCCGTCGGCATTGTGCGCCGCGACCCCTTCGCCATGTTGCCCTTCTGCGGCTACAACATGGGCGACTACTTCACGCACTGGCTACAGATGCAAGGCAAGCTCTCCAACCCGCCCAAGATCTTCATGGTCAATTGGTTTCGCAAGAGCAAAGAGGGCAAGTTCCTCTGGCCCGGATTCGGCGAGAACATGCGCGTTCTCAAGTGGATCGTGGACCGCGCACGCCTCCGCGTGGGCGGCAGCGAAACGCCCTTTGGTTGGGTGCCCAAAGCGGGCGACCTAGATTTGTCCGAACTCAGCATTTCGCCTGAGCAAGTCGACGAAGCAACTTCGGTCGATTTGACCGAGTGGAAGCACGAGCTCGAGAGCATGGACGAGTTCTTCGACAAGATTGGGCCGCGTTTGCCCAAGGTGCTACGCGCTCAGCGGGATCTGTTCTTGGCGCGACTCGAAACCATGTAGTCTGCAATCACATGTCTCGCGGCTCCCGGAAGCGCACAAGGGCAACTCCTCCATGACGAGTTGCCCTTGTGCGTTTCCGGGGTTCGTTTCCGGCAGCCCGCAGCCACTGGTGCGTTACTTGGAGGACGGCTGGGCGCAGTCGCGTGTGCACTTGGTCTGAGCGCAATCTCGGAGCGTCCGATAACTATCGTAGCCCTGCGTGTACGACGACGCGCAGTCGTTGATGCATTGATGGTTGGAAGCGTTGTTGGGGCAGCCGACTGCACATGCATAGAATGCAGCGCACTGGCTTCCTGCGCCGCACGCAGCATTTTCGCTGATACATTGCTGTCCTAAACGATCGCTACAACTTTCGTCCGAAGCCGCGGCACAACTGCCGCCCCAACATACCCGGTT
>JAYWGD010000487.1:0-14508 GCA_043778435.1 Myxococcales bacterium
GATCGCAAACGTTTTTTGCACGTGTTCGTTCATGACTGATTCTCCAGAATGCCGTGAATGTCGCCCGGTCCATCGCAGGTGTAGAGACCCGCGCGCTCATTGCCGATGCCTGCGCTCGTGTAGATGGCTATTGCGGTGCCCTCCCTCGGACAGATGCCCAAGCATTGCGTGCGCGTGACCCAGCGCGCGTAGCTGGCGTGCGGGCGAAGTGCGGCGTACACCGCCTCGCCGCCAGCGCCGCAGCCAGGGCCCAAATCTGAGCCGTCGCGCCGGTTCACGCATACGAACAGGTGTTGTTCTGGCTGATAGCGCGAGCGTTCCATGTGTGTGGTGTTTCTCTAGGCCGGCGTGTCGGCGGTGGCAAGCCGCGCGGCACGACCGCCAACGCGCACTCAGATGTGGTAGGGCTCCGACATGGCCGCGCCAAAGACCACTGCTGCTGCGCGCATGCGAAAAAGCATCGTCAAGAACCGACGGGCGTCGTTTGATTATGCGATTGAAGAGACTTACGAAGCTGGGCTCGTGCTGATGGGCGGTGAGGTCAAATCGTTGCGCGCTGGCAAGAGCGAAATTGTGGATGCGTGGGTCAGCGTCGACAACGGCGAGGCATGGCTCAAGCAGATGTATATTGCACCCTTTGAGATGGCCGTGGCGTTTCCGTTGGATGCGCGCCGTCCTCGCAAATTGCTCATGCATGGTCATGAGATTGAGAAGATTCAGAAAGCGGTTGCGCGCGGCGGTTACACCGTGATCCCCCTCGAAATGTACTTTGTGGGCTCACGCGTGAAGGTGAGCATCGGCCTTGCCAAAGGCAAAAAGACGCACGACAAGCGTCACGCAGAAGCCAACAAGACGGCCGCACGCGAGGCACAAGCCGACATCTCTAGAGGACGAAAAGGGTACACATGAGCGAGCGTACGATTGCATGGGCCAAGGGCGGCCACGCAGACATCCTCGAGATCGATCGCCTTGCCGTGCGTGTGGTGTCGACCGTGCCTTCTCCTCCAGGGTCGACGATCGTGGGAACGTTTTCACACGGCGATTCGCAGGGTGAGCTGCGCATGAAGGTCTTCGCGAGCAAACTGCAAACAGACGGCACATTCGTGTTGAATGGCCGTCCGATTGATCTCACAACCCAGAGCCGAGAAGCCCTGGTGGCCACCATCAGTCGCCTAAGTTTGAACGACGCTTAAAGTATTCTTTGAGACCGACGAAGTAGGTGCGGAAGCCGCGCGCCAACATTTCATCGTACGCGCGTTGTGCGGCCCAGCCTTCGTTCTCAACGCGATCCAAGGCCATGACCAAACCCGTGCGGTCGCGTCCGTGCTTGCAGTGCAAGTAGATGCCCTCCGTGCCGTGATCTTTGAGTAGTGACAGTGCCTTGTTCACTTTGGCGTCGAAGCGTGCTGCGAGGCCCGTTGAATAGGCGGGCATGGGGATGTGCACCCAACGCATGCCTGCCGCGATGGCGTTGGCTCTGTCGGAATCGATGTCGGCCTGCTTGGCTTCGACAATGTCTGCGATCTCCAGATTGATCACGGTCTTCACGCCCAACGCTTTGAGCTTGGCGTAGCCGGCGACGGTGGGGCGGCCGCCACGAAACACGCCAGCGCGTACCTTGAAAAGGTTGGGCACGTCTTCAACCACAAGCGCATCGCTTTCCACCCCCTCGGTGGCTTGAGCTTCGACAAGTGACTCTTGTGTTTCGGTCGCACAGCCGGCAAGGGCGCCGAACGACAACATGGCGGCGAGCACAAGTGCGGTTGGGGTCTTCATGAACATGCACTTAGCTTCAGGTTTGGGATGTGCAATCCGAAGCCGTGAAAATTTTATGGAATCGTGCTATTTTTCAGCGCATGCATGTCGAAACATTTGCTGTAGGCCCGCTTGGTTGCAACTGCAGCATCGTCGCGGACTTGGAGGCCAAAGAGGCCATTGTGGTAGACCCAGGCGGCGACGAGCCGCTTATTCGCGCCGCGCTTTTGCGACTCGGCGTGACCCCCAAAGCCATCGTGCACACGCACACGCATATCGATCATGTGGGCGCCACCGCGCCTTTGCAGCGCGCTTACAACGTGAGCGCGAAGATCCACGAGCTAGATAGGCCGCTTTACGATGCGGCGCCCATTCAAGCCCAATTCTTGCGTATCCCAGCGCCCGAAGTTGCGCAGATGGATGGCGACTTGGTTGATGCGGGCTCGCTGCATTTTGGTCGCTACGAGATGGGTGTACTCCACACACCAGGGCATACTCCTGGCAGCTGCTGCTTTCAGGTGAAGACGGAAGACCAGGAGCATCTCTTTACTGGGGATACTTTGTTCAAGCGCGGCATTGGTCGCACCGATCTGTGGGGCGGCGACTTTGCTCAGATCATGAAGAGCTTGCGCGAAAAGGTGCTGACGCTTCCCGGCGACGTGCTCGTGGTGGCAGGCCACGGCGCCGGCACCACCATCGGTGACGAAGTGCGCGCAAATCCCTTCCTGCGCCGCTAAAGCCCGGCACAAGCACATGCGACGCAGCGACCCCGAAAGCCTGAGCCTCGACGATTTGCTGCCCGCGCGCGTGCGCCACGCCGAAACGCACGACGCAGATCACGTGATTGCGGTGCTCGAACCGATCGTGCAAGAGCGCAGGCAGGCACGGATGAAGGAAGTCTTTGGCGCGCGTTTGGACAGCGTGGTGGTGGTGTTCGACGATCCGGTGGACCCGCACAATGGCGCGGCCGTGCTCCGTTCGAGCGAGGCTTTTGGTGTACAGCGCATCCATATTATCGAGCGCGGAAATCCGTTTCTGGTGAGCTCGACGGTGTCGCGTGGCAGCGAAAAGTGGCTGGATGTGTACAAGCACAATCGCACGGAGACATGCGTGGCCGCGCTCAAGGCGCAAGGCTATTTGCTGGCCGGTGCGCACCCCGAGGGCACTCTTTTGCCAAGCGATCTGCGCAACATTCCGCGTGTGGCCATCGTGCTCGGCAATGAGCATCGAGGCATTCACCCAGACTTGGAAGCGCAGTGCGACTTGCGCGTGAAGGTGCCCATGCGCGGCTTTGTCGAGAGCCTCAACGTGAGCGTGACGGCTGCCGTGCTTTTGAGTTCTGCGACGGCCGGGCGCCCCGGCGACTTGAGCGAAATGGATAAGAAACGGCTCTACGCACGCGGCCTGTACTTCTCGGTGCCACACGCCGAGTCCCACTTTAAGAGCTGAGCTTTTGAGCTCAGCGTGAGCTGCGTTTGAAGGGGTAGAGGAACTGCTTGGCGATGCCGTCGGGCAGTGGGTGTACGCAGCCATACTCTTTGGGCCAGTGATCGCCGGGCAGGTGATGCGTACCAAAGAGCTTGTCCCATAGCGTGGTGTGCACGCCGTAGTTGGTGTCGATGGCGGGCTTGTCTTTGCTGTGATGCCAGTGGTGAAACTGCGGCGTTACGAACACATGCTTGAGAGGCCCAAAGCGCCAGTTGATGTTGCAGTGTACAAGCACTGCCTGAATGGTGGCTACGCCCACGTAGCCGTTGAGCGCGGCTTGGCTTGGGCCCAACAAGTAGAGCGGCACCACCACCAACGCGCGATCGCAGAGCTCTTGCACAAAATGCATGCGTGAGCCTGCGAGCCAGTCCATATGTTCCGTACTGTGGTGCACCGCGTGAAAGGGCCATAGCCACGACACTTCATGAAATGCGCGGTGCACCCAATACTGAACGAAGTCGGCGGCGAGCATCAGCGTGAGAACAGCGGCCCACAGCGGAAGCGCATTCATCGCGCGTCGCACCGAGTCGTGCACAGCCCAGCCAAAGAACTCTGGCGCAAACGTGTTGGCGACCAAGAGCATGGCGCCGATGAGCACGTGATTGAGTGCAAAGTACCCGAGATCCAATTTCCATGCGGGGCGCAGCACGGGCTGCTCCTTGTACTTAGGCCAAAGCTTCTCGATGGTGACAAAGATGGCCACGCTGGCGAGCAGGTCGAGCACCAACCAGTCGAGGCCCACAGAGAGCGGCTTGTCGATCACGGGTCGGCCTTGAACGTGGTAGCCGCCGAGCATCACCGCGAGTGCAGCGCACGCCAGCCCCGCACCCGCTACGTGCTTTTTGCGATGGCTGCGCATCAGGCTAAACGCGCCAAGCGCCAAGCTTGTGGTGAGCCCCATGCGCAGCGCGACTTGCAGCGCGGCAGGGTTGTATACCTCACGCAATTCCTGGGTGGTGAGGTACTCCGGGTATCGAAAGCAGAGCACGGCAAACAAGCAAAGCGTGCCCAGCATACCAACGGCATAAGCAGAGATGACTCCTTCGCCAAAACGCAACTGGCGCGGTTTCATGTCGCCGAGTTGGCGATCGCCATATTCGTACGAAGTGTCTTGATCTGTCATTGGCCATATGAAACGCGATTTGTGGGTGCAAGGCCATGTCTATGTTGGGGTTTTGCGTCCGCACCGCGGCGCGCTGGTGCACGGCGAAAATATTTTCATCTCCATGCATCACACATTGCGGCGTGAGGGCGTCTCCCCGGCAGAACCGCGCAACACGGCGCCAATCACACCCTGCTCTGACTTTGGAGATACACACACCATAAAGCACTCTGCCTTTCTCGCCACCGGCGTCGCCACCCTCTTGCTTGCTGCTTGCGCTGCCAACACCGACCCTACGCCAACCCCCGCGACGGGCAGTTCGGCCCTTGTCAAATGTCAGGGCATCAACACCTGCAAAGGCACCAGCGAATGTGCAAGCTCTAGCGACGCTGGCAAGAGCGACTGCAAGGGCCTGAACTCATGCAAAGGCCAAGGATTTATCGAAGTCCCGGCAGCTGAGTGCGCTGAGAAGAAGGGCACAGTGATCAAATGAACAACACGCGGCCGCTCTTGACGCGAACGCTTCGCGGCAACAGCGGCCGCGATACTCTTGAACCTGAAACTCGCGGTCTTGCCGGTGTTGGGATGCGTGCAGAACACACCGAACTTTGGCTTGCTGGATCCGAATGCCTAGATGGCTTGCGTTATGTGGAGTTCATTTCCGAGAATCACATTGCGCGTGGTGGGCGCCCTTCGCGCGTAGCCAGTGCACTCGCCGAGAATCACAAAGTGCTTTTGCACGGAGTGTCGCTCTCCATTGGCGGCACCGATGATTTGAACGTGGAGCATCTGCGCGGATTGCGTGCTCTTGCCGACAGTCTTGACGCTGAAGTTGTTTCGGATCATCTGTGCTTTGGCGGTTTTGAGGGGCACTACGGACACGACTTGTGGCCCCTGCCCCGCACCCAAGAGTGCCTCGAACACTTGGTGTCACGCGTGCACTATGCACAAGAGTTGCTTGGCCGCCCTTTGGCGCTCGAGAACCCCTCGTCGTATATAGATTTTGTGCACGTCGACATGAGCGAGCCCGCTCTGCTTAACGAGCTCTGTGCACGCACGGGATGCAGCATTTTGCTTGATGTAAATAATGTCTATGTGTCTGCCCGAAACATGGGGTGGAGCCCCGAGGAATACATTTTGGCGCTGCATCCGAGCCATGTGGCGCAGTACCACTTGGCGGGCCACAGCGATCGCGGCGGCTACCTGTTTGACGACCACGCGCATGCGGTGCCAGAGAGTGTTTGGACTCTGTATGATGTCGCGCTCAAACACGTAGGCCCACGTCCGCTTGTCATTGAACGCGACGAGAATGTTCCAGATCTAGAAACGCTTTGCGCGGAGGCGCGACGCGCGGACCTGGCCCCAAGCGTGTCGCGATTGGACGGCGGATATGAGGTGCACGATGCAAGTGTTTGCTGAGAATGCAGATAGGCCCTCTCTCGCTGAGGTTCAACGATTGCTTTGGCGAGCCGTACGCCACCAGCCGCTGCCTGATGGTTACGAACAAGTGTTCACCTTGCCCCAAGGCGCAGACCTTGAGGAGCGCTTGGTGCTCTATCGGGACATGTACTGGAATCGCCAAGTGGGCGCGTTGCTCGAGCTGCTCGAGGATACCTGTGCGGTTGTCGGGCTTGCAACGTTCACCCCCATTCTGGTGAATGCACTGTCGGCGTTGCCTTCGGTACATCCTGCGATGGAGCATCTCCCGGCGCGCATTTTGCCTCACATCGAAGCTCATTCGGGCTTGCCGGAATCATCGCTGAGTGTGCTCCGATTTGAAGTCGCGATGCTCGACGCACTGGTGGCGCCTTCAGCTATGAATTTGTTGGAGGCGCTTCCCTCGGATGTGCCCACGCTCATGTCTATGCGCTTTGCACTCATTCCGGGGGCGAGTGTGGTGGCGGCGCCCGACAGCAAGACTTTGCGGTTGGTCGCGCGATCCGGTGAGCGCGCGGTGTGGTGGCCCATTCAAGCAAGCGACGCGCGGCTCTTCGATCGCATGCAGGGTGGCGCCACCTTAGAAGTGCTGTGCGATGTCGCAGTGCTTGAACTTGGTGCGGCGCCCGAGGAGGCGATGGCGCAGGTTGCCAAACTCTTGATGATGCTTCTGCCAGAAAAATTGCTTTGCTACACGGAGATCGCGTCATGAAAAACCTGATTGTTGCAAGTCTGGTCGGCGCGTTGCTCTCCGCTTGTTACGCAGGGACCTCGGAGCCCGTTGGCGTCGTGTTTGATCGCAACGCTCCAGGCCCAACGATGCGCGCTGGCGAAAACTGCCTCGCATGTCACGCCGAAGACAGAAGCGGCTCTTCGGTGAAGTGGGGCTTTGGCGGCACCGTGTACCCATCTCGTACTGCCGGGGCTGACGAGGGCGTGGGCGGCGCGACGATTGTCGTCGAGGATGCGACAGGGAAGGTCGTTCGCGTTACGGCGAACAGCGTCGGAAATTTCTGGTCGCCAGAGAAGGTTCAGGCGCCCCTGTCGATTCAAATCGAACAAGGGGGGCGCGTGCGAAAGATGCCGATCCCTGGGCCAGCGGGCACCTGCAACTCTTGTCACTCAAAGGTCCCCGTCGGCGGCGCCCAAGGAGTTATTGTTCCGCCATGACATTGGCCGAGCTCTTAGATGCAAACGAGGCGATGCGGCGTCATGCGGCAGGTGATGCGCATGCGTTCAACATGGTCTATCGCGCGCTGAGCGCGCCACTTCGGCGGTACGTCAATGCGCGGGTGCGAGGCGAAAGCGCGCTCGTAGACGACATTGTGCAGAATACATTTGTTCGCATGCATGTTGCACGTTCCAGGTTTGAGGATGGAGGTCAGGTTCTGCCTTGGGCGCTCACCATCGCGCGCAATCTGGTGATTGATGCC
Source organism: Myxococcales bacterium (assembly GCA_043778435.1). Classification (GTDB taxonomy): domain Bacteria; phylum Myxococcota_A; class Polyangia; order Polyangiales; family Polyangiaceae; genus JAAFHJ01. The sequence goes on from JAYWGD010000487.1 coordinate 7,216, forward strand.
AAGCGCTCCGGAAAACGGGGAGTCACCGAAGAGATCGATCTCAACACTGCCGACACACGCATCTCAGATCTGAGTCACTCTGCTGGAGCCAAAGAAGACGCAGAAAGCCTCATGCGCGCGCTTTCGGAGCTCTCTCTGGAGCAACGCGAAGCGGTATGGCTCATGCGTGTAGAGGGGTTGACTGCACCCGAGGCCGCCTTGGTGGTCGGGGTCGATGCCACTGCGCTTCGTGCACGTTTGCACCGAGCCACCACCAACTTGCGATCCTGGGCTCAAAGCCGCGGGATTGATCACTCAAACGAACAACCGGGAGAGGCGCCATGAATACGCACAACGAGATGCCCCAAGCGCTACAAAATCTGATTCAGAGCACTCCTTCTCAGACGCGAGCAAAGTACACTCAAAAAAGACTGCTGGGTGTTTGTGCGGTAGGTGCACTTTGGATTGCGGTGGCCACCCGTGGGGTGGTGCACGGAACCGCCAATGTGCCTCAGGTGGTGGCTTGGCTCCTGTTCGCATTTTCTGGTGCGGTATGCATGCAATTCTTGAGCGCTCGCGCGGAGCTGCGGTTGCGATTGTTTGCCATGGCTTCGACGGCGGCTGCACTTGCTTTTCTTATCGGTGAAACCAGCGAGGCCCGTATGGCCGGTTTAGGGGCCAGTTGCATTGGCATTTTTGGCTTGTTGGTGGCGCCCGCCATCGCGCTTTTGGTGTGGACGTGGAAGGGGTCGCCCTACGCAGTACGACCGGGAATGCGCATGGCCCAAGCCTTCGGTGTGGCCTTGCTGGCGGGCGCGCCTCTCACGAGCTTTTGCCATATCCACGAGGCGCCTCATTTGTGGCTCACCCATTTGGCTCCAGCCGTGGTGGTGGTGGGGTTGGTGGGCATCATGATGCCGCGGGCGTAACGTTCTCGGCAGGCGTCGATGAGTTCGCAGCGTTCGCCGTGGCTCGTGAGACAACGTGGTCGCGATCATGCAAAAGGTCGGGTTTTGTCGCAAGGATGTGACGCATGTCTTGGTCTTTCACCGTGCAAGTCAAGTGCTGTTCACTTGACGGCATGCCGTGGGACGCTCCATCTTTGTGTTTATGGACAAGCCTCTTTATCGTGCCTTTTTTTCGCTGACATTGTGCGGCGCCTTTGGTTGCGTTCGTTCGTCTTCTCCGGAGTTATCGGTTTCGGGTTCTGTGGGTGCAGCGGGTTTGGGTCTTGGCATTGCGTCGGCCCCTTCGGATTTGCGCGTTGAGGGTCGGGGTGAATTTTTCGAGACGTCGTTTTCGCGTCCATCGGTTGTGGTGACGCGATTGCCTCGTTTGGCTCGGGGAGCGTTTGGTTTGCGTCACGGGTTGCAGCAATTGGGTGTGTCTTTGGTTGGCGCGAGTGAGGCTCCGATGCGGAACGAAGGTGGTTTGCTGACCTATGACAGCGCCCTTGGTTTGGGGACGAAGGTGACGCAGAGGGTGACGACGGAAGGTACGGAGGATTTTGTTCGCTTTGAGCGAGCTCCAGGGAGGCCTGAGCTTCGTTACGAGGTGACGTTAGAAGGTGGTGTTGCGGGGCTTCGTTTGATGGGAAACACGCTGGAGTTTTTGGATGCGCGGGGCACGCCGCAGATGCGTGTGAATCCGCCATACGGTGTGGACGCGAAGGGCGAACGTTTTCCGGCAACCTTGTCTGTTGAGGGCGCGGCGGTGGACACGGACCCACGCGGTCCGTGGGGTCGTTCGGTAACGGCGCCCGGTACGCGGCGCTTTGTTCTTGTGGTACGCTGGTCCGAGCATGTGGCGTACCCGGCGGTGGTGGACCCGGCGTGGGTTGCCACCGGAAACACCGCCAATCCTTCATTTACTTACGACACATTCGCCAACCGGTTGACTTCGGGTCGCGTGCTGTATTCGGGCTCCAACACCAACATCACCGAGTTGTACGACCCCGCCACGGGCACATGGTCGAGCACCGGGCCGATGCCTTTTGCCTACAGCCACAAGCATCGCGTTTCAGCGGGCGACGGCGGACTGGCGTGGGCCATCGCGGGCTCGGGCACGAACTCATATTCAACGGCCAAATTTGACGAGGCAACAGGGGTTTGGACGGCGGCAGCCTCACTGCCCTTGGCCGCGCAAGGAGGTGCCAAGGAGTACGCCCTCACCTACATGGGTGGAAATAAGTTTTTCTTTGCCGATGCGGTGACACGTGCGACGCATATCTACAACATCGCTCTCGATAGCTATACCGCCGTAGCCTCGCTTCCAGCAGGCACGTCGGGGTTTAATGCTGGTGCCTACAAATTCGCCGACGGTCGTGTTTGGGTGGAAATCGCATCCTTTCTCCGTCTTTCGGTCTACAACCCGGCTACGAATGCATGGTCGCAAACAGCAACGATTCCAAGCGGCGACACCAATTGCGCAAACATCTTTGAGCGCAGCGACGGAAAGGTCATGTGGTACGGCGCTGGGGGTGCGGGTCAGAATTTCATCCACTTGTACGACCCAACCACCGACTCGTTTTCGGCCTCCACGATGACGGCCTCCCCAAGCGTCGCCTACATGTGTAGCCACTTGGCGTCAGTCTCTTACGGCACCAAGCATTATATAGGCGGCGGGCGCTTCTTGTACGACGAGGCCACCAACACCGACACCGATCTTGGAGGCTTCCCCTCGGGCGTGCCGATGCACCAGGCGATGGCGAAACTTTTGGATGGGCGCGCCATTGCAGTGGCCGGAGCCGACGGCATTGGCCACAACAACCAGACGGATGTGCTCGCGCAGCTCAACTCAACGCAATGTTCCGGCGCGGTGGCTGGTACAACCACGACAACACCGGTGTACGACCCCGCAACAAAGCGGTGTGCGGCATGCACTGGCGACAACGCCAGTGCGGCCACTCTTTCGTGTCCTACAGCGCTGCTTCCGTCGTGCTCCGCTACGGGCGCATGCGTGGCTTGCTCTGCAACCAACCTGGCAGCGTGCACCGGCATTACGCCCACCTGCAACGTAGGCGCTGGGGTATGCGCTGGCGCCGATGGGGACAATGCCGGCGGCACGCCGCAAGCATGCCCAACGGCTGCGGCGCCGTTTGCTTTGGCGGATGGCAGTTGCGGCTCATGCAAGGACGATGGTGTGGGCACCAATGGATGCGGCAACAAGGCACCGGCACACGCGGGAGCTTTCTGTGGTCCTCGCGGCGCGTGCAGCAACTTGTGCACGCGTGACGCGCAATGTGGAGCAGGCAACTGGTGTTCGAGCGATGTCGGCAAGTGTGTACCCGTGTTGCCGGACGGCACCGTCATCCCGACCGTAACGCCTCGTGACCCAGGCGACCCAGCTCTGGGCGGCTTGTGCACGGCGGCCAACAGCGCTGCGGTGTGCACGTCGGGGGTTTGCTCCACCGTGAGCAACACCTGCGGTCTTGGTTCCGATGCCGGAGCGCCAGACAGCGGCGTCACGCCAAGGCCAGATAGTGGTGTGACGTTGCGCCCCGATGGCGGTGTAACACCAAGCCCTGACGGCGGCCTGACGTCGCGTCCCGATGGCGGTGTAACACCAAGCCCTGACGGCGGCAGTGATGGCATCGCCTCATCTGCAGAAGTTGTTGATGATGGTAGCGTTGCGGGTGGCGGCTGGAACTGTGATGCTGCAACAGGAACCCCGATGAGGATCTGGAGCCTGGGCGCTTTCGGCGCCATGTTGATGTCCCGACGTCGTCGGGTCACTGGGAAGGGTGACTTGCGCGGGTGATGTAGCCTTGGGCGTGACGGGCTCTTAGCCCTGCCTCACTACGGTGGGGCCACCGTAGTGAGGCAGGCGCGCCTTGATGTAGACTCCAAAGAGCAAAGGCCCTTTGGAGTCTATGCTTTGTCTGGTTCTTTGTATCGGCCTGGGTGTGAAGCCCGCTTAGCACGTACGTTGCCGCGCTCAAGCGTATGCAGAATGCATACGCTTGAGCGCGGCCGCGAGATACGGCGCCGACACGCTGCTCTTGATTGCCGCAACTTCATCGGGCGTTCCCGATGCCATGATCTTGCCGCCTTCGGGGCCTGCACCAGGGCCCAAATCGACGACCCAATCGGCGCGCGCCGCAACATCCATGTGGTGCTCGACCAGAACCACGGTGTGGCCCGCGGCGCGCAAATCGTAGAGCGCCACGAGGAGGCGATCGATGTCGCTGTAGTGCAGGCCCGAGCAAGCCTCGTCGAGCACGTAGAGCAGCTTTTCACCGGACTTGCGTCCGAGTTCGCGCGCCAGTCGCACGCGCTGAGCTTCGCCGCCCGAGAGCTCCGATGCGCGGTTGCCCAAGTGCAAGTAGCCGAGGCCAAGCGCTCGAAGAGGAGCCAAGCGCTGGCGGATTTTGGGGTGCGCCGCGTAAACCTCGTAAGCCTCGTCCACGCTGAGTGCGAGCGTGACGGCCATGGTGCGATCTCGGTACTTTACATCCAATGTCTCCGCGTTGAAGCGTGTGCCTTTGCACGTCTCGCAAGGCACGAACACATCGGCGAGCATGGCCATCTCGACTCGTATGGCGCCGTCGCCCTTGCAGACCTCGCATCGGCCGCCCTTGACGTTGAAGGAGAAGCGACTGGCCTTGTATCCGCGCACGCGCGATTCGGGCAGGCCGGCATAGGCTTCGCGCAAGAGATCGAAAATGCCTGTCACGCTGGCAAGATTCGAGCGCGGTGAGCGAGCAAGCGGGCGTTGGTCGACATAAACCACGCCGGTGAGCGCGCCGCCTGATATCTGCAATCTACACTTTTTTGCCTTCGCGCCCCCGGAGGCTGCAGCGGAGTCGGAATCGGCGACAGCTTTGCCAAGCACCAAGGCGCGCGCGGCCGGCACCAGCGCGCCCAGCACCAACGACGACTTGCCGCTGCCTGACACGCCGGTCACCACGCTGATGGCTCCTAGAGGAAGCGTGAGGGTGACGGCCTTGAGGTTGTGCTCCGACACGGGACCTAGCGTGAGCCACCCCTTGAATTCCCCCGGGGGCTCTACGCGCTGGCTGTAGCCCAGGCGCAACTTGCCATCGATCCACGCGTAAGTTCCCATGGGGGCTTGCGCGCGCACTTGGTCCGGCGTGCCGGCAGCAAGCACGGTGCCGCCATTGGCGCCAGCGCCCGGTCCCATGTCGATCAGGTGATCGGCCGACGCCATGCTGGTGCGCTCGTGCTCCACAATGAGCACGGTATTTCCTTGGTCGCAGAGCGCGCGTTCGGCATGCAGCAAGCGTTCCAGATCGGCCGGGTGCAGGCCGGCCGAGGGCTCGTCGAGCACATACAAAACACCCGAAAGACCAATGCCCATCTGCGTGGCCAAGCGCACGCGCTGCGCTTCGCCGCGGGACAGCGTGGTGGTACCGCGACCCATGGCCAAGTAGCCCACGCCCATGCCTGCGAGCAGCCCGGCCTTCCGCTCCACCACGGCGAGCAGCGGCTCCGCAAGCGCAGCGCGCGAACCCAGGGCGTTCAAGGTGCTTGCAATCTGCACGGGTAGCGCGTTGAGCGGCAAGTCGTGCCACGTGGCGATATGCATGTCGTTGAGCGTGAAGGCCAATGCCTCGGGTCGAAGCCGTGTGCCTTTGCATGCGCGGCACGTGCTGTCTGCATGCAGTTCGCTGAGGTCTACCTCTTCGTCGAGGTCTTCTGCTTTGGCATTGCTCACGCCTAGGCCGCTGCACGCGGGGCATGCGCCGTGCGGGTGGTTGAACGAGAACAAGCGCGGCTCGACTTCGGGCAGCGTGGTGCCGCAATCGGTGCACGAGAATCGTTCGCTGAGCCAGCGCTCGTCCTTTCCCTCGGGTGCAAAGAGCGCGCGGCCGTCTCCCATTTTCAGCGATAGCGCGAGGCTGTCGGAGAGCCGCACGCGCGTGTTGCTCGTTACCGTCAGGCGGTCAATCAGCACGTCCAAGTCGTGGTTCTTTTTGGCGTCTGGCAAGATGTCGTCGGCGAGCTCCAAGAGCATGCCGTCGAGGCGCACACGTACAAAGCCCTCTTTGCGAAGACGCGCGAGCTCGATGCGCAACTCGCCGCGGCGGCCGCGCGCGACGGGCGCAAACAGCGTGAAGCGCGTGCCCTCGGGCTCCGCCAGCACGGTGCTCATCATCTGCTCTTGGGTCTGCGCCAAGATGGGCTTGCTGCAGGTAGGGCAATGCGCGCTTGCGAGTCGCGCAAAAGCGAGCCGCAGCACGTCGCTCACGCCCGTCACGGTGCCCACGGTGGAGCGCATCGATCGCACAAGCGCGCGCTGATCAATCGCGAGCGCCGGGATCACGCCGGTCATGGCGTCGATCTCAGGCTTCTCCAACTTTTCTAAAAACTGTCGCGCGTATCCGCTGAGTGCGTCGAAGTAGCGACGCTGGCTCTCGGCATACACGGTATCAAATGCCAAACTGGATTTGCCCGACCCGCTCGGACCCGTCACGACGGTGATCTTGCGATGCGGAATCGAAACACAAACGGACTTCAGGTTGTGGGTGCGTGCACCTACAACCTGAAGATCATCCATTGAAAAAAACCGAAAATCAGGCTTTTTTCGAGTCGGCGGCCGTCGTGCTGTATCCCTCGGGATGCACAGCAAAAGCGGGCGTGCCCAGCGCGCGACGCTCACGCTTGTTGCGCTTGCCGTTGGTGGCAGACTTGGCACGACGAATACGAGAGGATTGTTGGGTTGCGGAAACCATGGGACCAACGTTTATGGGGGATCTCCCCGCGCATGTCAAAGGATCAGTTCGCCTTTGTTTTCCCCGTCTTCGCGCTTACGGGCATCGTCGGTGTCCCACCAAGCAAACAGATCGACCTCGATGTCTTCAAAGGGCTTGAAGCGCCCGGTGGCATCGCCGGCGGCCTCGTTCACCAAGCTGTAGTTTTCGCCCACCAGCTCAAACACCTCCAGCGTGTGTTCTTGAGGGTCCACGATCCACATGTGGCGAATCCCGTTTTTTGCATATTTTCGCGCCTTTAACACGCGATCGTAGCCCTGGGTGCTCGGCGAAAGCACCTCGCACACCCAGTCGGGCGCCACAGAGATGTGCGCCGTGGCTCCCAATTGCGGCAGCCGTTCTCGCCGCCATCCACTGATGTCCGGAACGAGCACGTTGCCGCCCAAGTGCAGTTCTTGCTCCGTCAAGATTCGCCAGCCACCAGGACCTTTTGGCCCCGAGAATCGGCTTCCGAATGCGACCCAAAGCTCACTAAGAATGGCCGAAGCCGCGGTCGCGTGATGGCTTGCGGGTCTAGATTGAGCATACAAAGTGCCGTCGATAAGCTCGCCGCTCACATGTGCGGGCAAGTCCAGGATGTC